>NZ_JBLIYY010000002.1:0-299032 GCF_057480965.1 Acinetobacter sp. P37
TACGACGTTGATAGGTTGGATGTGGAAGTGCGGTGACGCATGAAGCTGACCAATACTAATTGCTCGTGAGGCTTGACTATACAACACCCAAACAGTTGTATGTAAAGCATCAATTGATTCGATATTAAGCAAAATAACTTGATTTAGTTAACGCTTAAGAACAAAATACTGCAACTCAGATATGATCTGTTAATAACTCATTTGGTAGAAAACTTAGCACGAAGAGCACTGCTCTGAGATTAGACTAAGCAAGTATCCATAAACAGTTGTGCTGGCGACAATAGCAAGAGTGAACCACCTGATCCCTTCCCGAACTCAGAAGTGAAACCTCTTAGCGCTGATGGTAGTGTGGGGTTACCCATGTGAGAGTAAGTCATCGCCAGCTCATTATTCGAAACACCCCCTGATATGTCAGGGGGTGTTTTTTTTTGTGGGGAAAAAGGGAGGGAAGGGGGAGAAAATAAAGAATTCTTCATTCATTTTTATGTGATTTTTAAATTAAAGGCAGAAAGGCGTATACTATCCTCGTCATTGATGGAAAGCTCATGTCTGATTTAGCCTCAAATTCTCCATATATTGAATATGGCACACGGCCATTTCTTGCCATTTTATTTTCTTTATTTTTAGCAGGTTTCGCAATTTTTTCATCGTTGTATTGTGTACAACCGATGATGCCCATCTTTGCGGATTTCTTTCATGTCAGTCCGACACATAGCAGCTTTCCATTATCTTTTTCAACCATTGCCTTAGCGGTAGGGCTGCTGTTCACTGGTTTGATTTCAGATCGATTCGGTCGTAAGCCTGTGATGGTCACCGCTTTATTTTTGGCAGCATCACTTTCAATTATCAGTTCTATATTTCCACTTTGGGAAATATTTTTACTGAATCGAGTGTTGATCGGATTAAGTGTTAGCGGTGTTGCTGCTGTTGCAATGACTTATATAGGTGAAGAAATTGCGCAAAAAGATATAGGCTTTGCAATGGGCCTGTATATTTCAGGTACCGCAATTGGCGGAATGGGTGGGCGTCTCATTGCTGGGGTATTGATTGATTATATCAGTTGGCAAAATGCCATGATGATTATCGGTATGGTTAACCTCTGTATAGCCACAGCGTTCTTTTTATTACTTCCGGCATCTCAACATTTTCAAGCTTATCCTATTCGTTTCAACCGATTTTATGAATCTTTCGTTAAAAATTTAGCAGATCCAAAGCTGAGAATTTTATTCCTTCAAGGTTTTATCCTCATGGGATGTTTTGTCTCTATATTTAATTATATGAGCTACCACCTATTAGAAGAACCTTATCAACTTTCTCAAACTTGGATTGGGCTAATCTCCATAGCATATTTGGCAGGAATATATAGTTCACCTCGTGCTGCAAGTTGGGGAAAACGCTTTGGCCGGGCAAAAGTTTTACCTTCGATGCTGATCATGATGCTGTTGGGGTTGTTGATCATGCTCATTCCGGCATTTTGGTCAGTCATTTTGGGGCTGATTATATTCACTTTTGCTTTTTTTGCAGCGCATTCCACGGCAAGTAGTTGGGTTTCGGTTCAATCCATGCAGTACCGTGCCGTAGGTTCATCTCTGTATTTATTTTGCTACTACTTAGGTTCTAGTATTTTGGGTAGTAGTAGTGGTTTGGTTTGGGAAATGTCTGGTTGGATAGGGTTGACGAGCTTTATTGCTGTTATCTTGATGATCGGTTTCTTATTAGCAATAAAATTGAATAAATTAAAATAGAAATATGTGAATAAGCTATTATTTAATATTCGTTTTACATCTATTTTTTAATATAAATAACACTATAAAAATGGCTGAATTTACTATTTTTATGATTATATAACTTTGGTTTAATATTTCTTTTAAAAGGTGCCTTATAATAATGAAACGCATCACAATATAATAAATAAAATATTTTTGGTTATCATTTTTTAAAATATAATATATTTTCAAGTTATTGATATTTATCATTTATATGTATTTTTCATATTTTTTGAATTTATTTTTGGTTGGAATTATATATAGATCATCATTGGTTTTAAACTGAAGGTGATTATGAAAAATATAACTATTTTAATGGTGGCTTTGGTTTTTATCTTAATCTCAGCTTGTGCAAGTACCACGAATTTAGGGACAACAGGCGCAGAGCGTAAACAGTTTTTTATCGTTCCTCAAAAGTTATTAACTAAACAGGCAGATAGAACCTATCAACAATTTATTCATCAGGCGAAAGACAAACAACTTTTGATCATAGATCCGAAATTGGATCAAATTTTAAATAAACTTAAGCAAAATGCGGAGTTTTACCGTCAAGGTTCGAGTCAATGGGATTGGCAAGTCAGTGGGAATCTCAATAAAGATTTAAATGCACATGGTTTCCCGAGTGGGAAAATTGTCATTAACACGGGTTTGTATTGGAGTTTAAAGCTGACTGAAGATGAATTGGCATTTGTGATGGCGCATGAAATGGCACATGCATTACGTGATCATCATCGTGAAAAGATTTCTTTGCTGTTTGCAAGTCAGGTGGCGATGATTTCTTCAACTGCGGGTATCGGTGCGCTTGCTACTGCGGCCAGTAGTGTGACTGGGCAAGCTGTTTTTTTGCCTAAAGTTTCAAATTTTGAACTAGAAGCTGATGTCCTTGCACTTGATCTGATGTCGAAAGCGGGCTTTGATCCAAATGCAGCATTGAGTTTTTGGCAAAAATATCAGCAGGAAATGATACGCCGACAAATGCTTGATGTAAAACCATTGATGACTCAAGACAGTATAGATAAGCGTAAGATTTATATTGAAAAATATTTCCCTGAAATGCACATTCAATTTCAACAGGCGCAGGATTTAATGTTGAATAAAAATACGATAACTCATGACACATTCTAGGTTGATTTAAACTAAAGCAAAGTTACAAATGATTTATTTAAATCTAGTTTTATAGTTGTGCTACAGCACTATTACATCTGATGTCTATATAAAACAATTCAATGATTCTCTAGCTATTGTATAAATTATAATCAAGCATGATGGATGGAATTCATGGTAAAATGATCGGCTTTCATCTTCTTTGATCTTTTTTCAGATCATTCCATCTGCCAGCCGAGAATTGCTAGCCATGTCTACTGCTTATACTATGCAGACTGCGCCAAAAGCGTTGTTTGATTACGACAAATATTGGGCGTCTTGTTTTGACCCTGCGCCATTTTTGCCGATGTCACGCGAAGAGATGGATCAACTCGGTTGGGACAGCTGTGACTTTATTTTGGTTTGCGGTGATGCGTATATCGATCATCCATCATTCTGTTCAGGCATTATCGGCCGTACCCTTGAAGCACAAGGTTTCCGTGTCGGGATTATTGCTCAGCCAGACTGGACCAATGTAGAAGCCTTCCGTGTGTTAGGTAAGCCGAATATCGCTTGGGGCGTTACTGCCGGTAACATGGATTCAATGATCAACCGTTATACGGCTGACCGTAAAATCCGTTCAGATGATGCGTATTCTCCTGATAATCAACCGAATAAACGCCCAGACCGTGCAGCAACCGTGTACTGCCAACGTGTGCGTGAAGCTTATCCAGATGTGCCTGTATTATTGGGCGGTATTGAAGCCTCGCTGCGCCGTATTGCACATTATGATTATTGGTCGGACAAAGTCCGCCGTTCAGTATTGATGGACTCGAAAGCCGATCTATTGATGTATGGTAATGGTGAACGTTCAATCACGGAAATCATGCATCGTTTGGCCCGCGGTGAAAAAATCCAAGAGATTACGGATGTCCGCGGTACTGCATTTATTGTGAATAAAAATAACCGGGCTTCAAAAGCGAAGTTTGTTGAAATCGCATCAAATGATGTCGATGCAATTGGCCGTGTCGATCCGATCATTAATCCTTATGTGATGACTGAAGACCTTGAAGGCTGTGAAATCGAGAAAGGCAAAGACAGCGTTACGCAATATCAGGGCTTCCAAAAAGAGGCGGTAGCAAATCCGATTGTTCGTGAAGGCGATAATTTAGACGCCGACACGCAAATCGTGCAGCTGCAACCTGCATCAAAAGCCATTAAGCATAAATTGCCGCCGCGTGAATTGGCGGTGATTCGTTTGCCTGCCTATGAAGATGTGGCGAATGATCCTGTGCTGTATGCACATGCCAACCGTATTTTGCATTTGGAAACCAATCCGGGCAATGCGCGCGCGATGGTACAAAAGCATGGTGAACGTGATGTCTGGTTAAATCCACCACCGATTCCATTGACGACGGAAGAGATGGACTACGTGTTTGATTTACCCTATGCACGTCTGCCACATCCTGCGTATGGTGAAGCGCGTTTTCCTGCCTTTGACATGATTAAGTTCTCTGTGAACATTATGCGCGGCTGTTTTGGCGGCTGTACCTTCTGCTCAATTACAGAGCATGAAGGGCGTATCATCCAAAACCGTTCTGAAGAATCGATTTTGCGTGAAGTTGAAAAAATTCGTGATACCGCACCGGGCTTTACTGGGATCATTTCTGACTTAGGCGGCCCAACGGCCAATATGTACCGTTTGGCATGTAAAGATCCTGAGATTGAAAAGAACTGCCGTAAGCCGTCGTGTGTATTCCCAGGTGTATGTCAAAACTTGCACACCGATCATGCGCCTTTAACCCAGTTATACCGTAAAGCACGTTCATTGCCGGGGATTAAAAAGATTCTGATCGGTTCTGGTTTACGCTATGACCTTGCGGTGTTAAACCCAGAATATGTCAAAGAATTGGTGACACATCACGTTGGCGGTTACCTGAAGATTGCGCCAGAACATACCGAAAAAGGCCCATTATCGAAGATGATGAAGCCGGGGATCGGGACCTATGACCGTTTCAAACAAATGTTTGATCGTTTCAGTAAGGAAGCAGGGAAAGAGCAGTATCTCATTCCTTACTTTATCGCAGCGCATCCGGGTACGACGGACTATGACATGATGAACTTGGCGATTTGGCTGAAGAAGAATGGTTTCCGTGCCGATCAGGTGCAAACCTTCTATCCATCACCAATGGCGACTGCAACGACCATGTATTACACTGGTAAAAACCCGCTGGCTAAAGTGGCGCGTTATACCGAAAATGTCGATATCGTGAAAGGTGAAAAACGCCGTCGTTTGCATAAAGCCTTCTTACGTTACCATGATCCAAACAACTGGCCATTGCTGCGTGAAGCGCTCAAAGAAATGGGCCGTCAGGATCTGATCGGGAACTCAAAACAGCATTTGATTCCGACGTATCAACCGGCTGGCAGTGCTGAGGGTCAATACCAATCTGCACGTAAAAAGAACTCAAGCATTGCGGGTGATTCACAAAAACGTACAGGTGAACAAGGTAATCGGACGAAGGCTGCTCAATCGCGTCCTTCAAATACCAAGAAGCGTCCTGAGCGCGGTCAAATCTTGACGCAGCATACTGGTCTGCCGCCGCGTGAAACGGGTGATGCGAAAAAACCTTTTGGCGGTCCGAAACCCAAAGGAAAATCGAAGCCTAAATCACGCGCTTAAAATGATTAAATAAAAAAAGACACTTCGGTGTCTTTTTTTATGGGTGTTATGCTCGGCAGCATAAGACAGTTTGCATTTTTATATGCTGTTACAAGCTCAATGCCATATGTGTGTCGGTTATCTCAATGAAATACGAGCAAAATTTGACAGCTTATCGGAATTGTCTGACAGTGAGAGGAAATGCACTTGCTGTCGTTTTAGCGAATGATCTAAAGTATCTGTATATAGCAATGGATGCTATTACTCTGAACGAAGTGGCATGTGATGTTTAACGCTTTAAGTTTGCAACTTTTTGTCAGTTTAAATACGTATTGTGTGAAAGTTAGAGTTATTTTTTTTAATAGGAAATTAAAAAAATAATACTGGTTGTATACTTCGTCTTCAAAAGAAGTATGTCAAAAACCAAAAATATAAGAAATATAAAGGATTATGAGATGACTATATACATAGTAATAGGGAGTATTTTACTCTTCTGTGTGCTCATAATGGCTTGGAAAAGTTTAGAAGGTGATTCTAAGCAACAAGATAGCGCATTGAAACAACGTGCTATTTTCAACATTAATGAGCAATTAACCTACACGCGTTTAAAAGAAATTTTGCCTAAGCATACGATCCTTGCGCACGTGTCTTTTGATGCACTGTTGACCACGAAATACTATCGTACGCGGAATAAGTATCGAAATATGGTGGCGGACTTTGTCGTCCTAGATGAACAGCATCAGATCTTGGCGATCGTCGCTTTAGATGATCCAATGGTGCTAAAACGGATGCAGCAGTCGCAATATCAAGATGCTTTGCTCGCTTTGGCAGGCTATCGGGTCATTCGTTATGATGATGTGCCTGAGTACGTTCAATTACGCGAAGATTTCTTGAATGAGCAGCGTGTACAAGCGCCATTTGTGCCGGTTAATGATCTGAAAAAATATCATTTATATTCAGATTTGGAACGTAAAAAGATCAAAATTATTGGATCTTAGGGATTCAAAGAGCAAAATCTTTTACAAAAAAAAGCATGTCTTTAGACATGCTTTTTTTGTAATTCAGGCTTAATGGTTATTCAGGCTTAACGGCTACGACGGTTAATTCTACCCGTACACGCGGGTCGTATAATTTGGCTTCAACACAAGTTCTGGGTAATGCTTCAATATCTGACACCCACGCATCCCATATGTCATTAAATGCTGCATAATCCTGTTCAATATCTTTAAGATAAATGGTCACTGACATAATGTGGCTTTTATCTGTACCGGCATCTGCAAGGAACTGATCAATAAGCTCAAATGTTTGCTGTGTTTGTCCTTTGATGTCTAAATCAAGGTCTGTTGCCAATTGACCTGCCAAATGGATCAATTGACCTGAAATAGCGATTTCGGAAAAGCGTTTTGAAACATGCAGGCGTTGGATGGTCATGCGGAATATCCTGAAAGCAAAAAAGAGCACTTAATCTTGAGTTTTAGGCATCGTAGCTGCAACTAAGGCCGTCAATAAACAGCCGACAGCAAGGTAGATTGCCACATAATGCCATGAACCATCACCCCAAATCACCAAAGCTGCTGCAATCATTGGGGTAAAGCCACCACCGATAATGCTAGCCACTTGATAGCCGACACCTGCGCCACTGTAGCGATAGGCGGTACCAAACAAGGAGGTAAAAATCGGTTGGTGTACACTCACCACCATATCATGGGCAATATTGGCAAGGAAAATTGCACCGACAATAATCAGCCAAGTATTTTGTGCATCAAGGGCCATAAAGAAAGGAAAGGCCGAAAGCGCACCAATTAAGCCACCCAATACACACATCTTACGATGATCAAATCGATCTGCTAGCCACGCAAATAGGGGAATGCTGAAGCAGCTAATGGCACCAACCATTAAGGTGATATTGAGGAAGAACTGTTTGTCCATGCCCAATTGAGCGGTGGAATAATTCAGTGCAAAGTTCGTCACCAAATACATGGTGAGTAACTCGGTCAGGCGCAGCGCAATAATGTAGAAAAAGGCTTTTGGGTGTTGGCTAATCGCTTGCAGAATCGGTAATTTTTGCGGCGTTTGTCGAGCTTTGACCACATGGTCGACGAATTCTTGAGATTCGTCTTGATCACGTCGGATCCACATTGCGATAGCCAGCAAGACAATACTGGCAATAAAGGGAATTCGCCACGCCCAATCAGCAAAAGCATCTTCACCCAAAGTGGCAATAATCAAAGACACAGCGCCTGTTGCCAGAACGAGTCCGACGCCATAGCCAATTTGTACACCACTACTGTAAAAGGCTTTTTTGCCTTTCGGGGCATTTTCTACAGCCATCAGGGCAGCGCCGCCCCATTCACCACCGACAGCAAAACCCTGTATTGCCCGAAGTGTTACGAGCAGGATCGGGGCCCACCAACCGATGGCCGCAAAATTGGGTAATAAACCGATACCGACAGTCGAAATCCCCATCAGGATGACGGTGAGCACCAACATTTTTTTCCGACCCAGCTTGTCACCAAAATGTCCAAACACAATGCCGCCTAAGGGGCGGAACAGGAAGCCGACGCCAAAGGTCGCCAAGGCTGCCAAGGTTCCCATATTGTTGCCAATACTGGGGAAAAACTGATCTTTGAAAATGAGTGCGGCAACAATGCCATAAAGTAAAAAATCGTACCAATCGACTACGGCACCAATGAAGCTACTTAATGCGGCTTTACGCGCACGTTGTTCTTGATTTTGTGAAATATTTTGAAGATTTGGAGCAGTTTTTGCAGAAGGCATACAGCGGGGTATTCCATGATTGACAACAGAGTTGCCCTGTAATATTCGGATTTGATCGTCACGCCAATCACAGGACAGCATGCTGAAAGTAAAGGTGATTTTCAGCATCTCAGCGCATACACGGATAATGTAGTGCGCTGATAGAGTACTCTAATTTTAGGCTTTGTGAATAGCAAAGTGCTTTAATTTTGTTCTTCTGCCTAAATCTTAAGCAAATACGATCTTCTTGAAGTTTTTAGAGCAGCGAAAGTTGTGTTTCTTGGTTTTGCGCACTTAATTGATAGACCCCTACGCCAATCAGGCGAAATTGATCGTCCTCAGAAATATGCATTTCATGCAGTAATCGCTGCAATACCTGCGCAAGGTCTTCACGATGATTCAGTGACGTTTTAAAACTTTTACTGTGCTGTAGCACTTGGAAATTCTTCAGTTTTAATTTGGCCGATACACCGCGCGCGCTTAACTGCTTTTTTTCTAAACTAGACCAAACTTGGTCAATCAATTTGGGCCAATAGGGCTGACATTGGCTCAGGGTGAGATCATCATCAAAAGTGGTTTCTTTGGAAATCTGCTGACGCTCGCGGCTAGATTGGACCGGTCGTTCATCAATCCCTTGAGCATACAGATAGAGTTGTCGGCCATATTTACCGAAATGATGAATCAGAACGGCTTCTTCAATTTGTTGTAAATCACCCAATGTATTGAGTTGCATGGCTTTTAATTTTTCTTGAGTCACTTTTCCCACACCGGGAATTTTTTTCAGTGCCAAGTCATGGATGAAATGCAAAACTTGAGACGGTTTGATAATACAAATGCCATTGGGTTTGTTCCAATCAGAAGCAACTTTAGCCAAAAATTTATTGGGCGCGACACCTGCGGAGGCAGTTAAACCAGTGCTTTGTAAAATCTCTGCCTGAATTCGCATAGCGACTTCAGTGGCACTCGGAATATGTTGTAAATTTTCTGTGACGTCCAAATAAGCTTCGTCTAAAGATAGAGGTTCAATCAGCGACGTATAGCGTTGAAAAATCGCATGAATTTGCGCCGAAACGGCACGATATTTTTCAAAATTAGGTTCGATCACCACGACCTGTGGGCAGAGTTTACGGGCCTGTGCCATCGACATTGCAGAACGTAAACCAAATTCACGTGCAGGATAGGACGCAGCACAGATGACTGCACGAGGGTGATGTGAAGACACAACAACAGGAAGCTGCTTGAGTTCTGGACGTTCCCGCAGCTCTACTGACGCAAAAAATGCATCCATGTCGATATGTATGATTTTCCTCATGCCTAATTAGATCAGTGCCTAAAAATTGAATGTCAGTATCGCACAGTCAATCCAGCGCTTTCCTCAATTTTTTAACTCGAACGACACAGGTTGACTGAGTAAAACCACCTTGTTGTTTTGAGCTGCTGCCGACTGTATCAATAGATTTAGGCTTTGAGGGGTGTCATCGGCAAAGCGAGGTAAAAATTCGAGCTCTGGATTCAGTGGTTTGAAAAAATTATCCCAATGAATTGGAATCACGGTGCTGGGTTGAAGAGTCGCTAAGGTTTCTTTGAAATATTGCTGTTGAAACGCTGCCGTTTGCTTGGAAAGCTGAGCGATGCCTAAAAATAAAGTATCTACTTCTAGTTTTTGCAACTGTTTGGGCACAGCACCTGTACTGGCTTTGACTAAACTGTAATCCGGCCCATATTGGATGAGATAATCATATGATCCACCTTCTTTAAACTGACTAAAATGTGCAGGGAGTTGCAGTGGCTGCGAAATTTCTTCCCCCAAATCATTATTAACGGCCGTTGGCGGAGTATGTTGCGAGGGGATGGCAGTAATGGTGAATTTACCGATTTGCATCGGCTGCCAAGCTTGAACTTCGTGTAATTGTGATTCAGCGATTGGCATTGCCCGTGCAATATTTAAGGTGCTTTTAGAGCCGACAATCATGGCTTTAGGGAGCTGGTGGGCCAACATTGGAATATCGAGCGCATGATCATAATGTGAATGAGTCACGAAAATAGCACGTGTGCGTTTTAAGTCGTATTGGTCGATATAGCTGTGTAATAAAGGTCGATCACTTTGAATCTGAGTGAATATGGTCTGACTAAGCGATGGACGAGTAAAGAAGCCATCGATGAGGATTTGCGCTTGACCATCGTCAAACAGTAAGGTCGAAACGCCAAAGAACTTTACGTGATAGGGCAAGTTAGAGAGATTATCTGCCGCGTTTTGTGTGGGATGTTATAATGCCACGTTTTAAACGCTGCCAAGGTCCCTGAAGGTTGGATCAAATAAGCCAATATCCCAATGGCGAGGATCATAAAGATTGAAAATATAATAAGAAAAATTTTTAAAATACGCATCCTGCGACTCAGTTTTCATGGATTATTTTGTTCGATGTTGTCCTGAGTCGGTGATTAAATCAACGGGGTTTGATCGGGGAAACGCCGTTTTTGTCTAAAAACTCAGTCCATGCCTTGGCATCACCTGAAAATACATTTAAATCGACGGTGGTCGAGATGCCTTGAATTTTTCCTTGATTGGTATGTTGCCAAATCAGCCATTTCGGATTGTTTTTTAGATCGGGTGGGCCTTTATATTCGCGGACCCACAGCGGCGTCTGTTTAAACTCGCCAGCTAAGACAATATTATAAAAAGACTTCGAGGTATAAAAAATCGGTTGTTTGCCATAATGGCGGTGCAAGCGATCATGCATATAGCTGATTTCTTTGAGTAACTGCTCTTTGCTGTAGGTGTTAATGCAGTTGGTGTCATATTCCAAATCAATCACGGGAGGAAGGGCATCGGCTTTTTTCGGCACGGAAGCAATAAAATTTTCCGCCTGAATCTTGCCATCACGGCACAGACGGTAAAAATGATAGGCCCCAACTAAAAAGCCGTTTTCCCGTGCTTGTAACCAGTTGTCTTGAAATTTCCGATCTTTAAAATCACCACCTTCTGTGGCTTTGAGATAAACGAATTGGTATTTTTTAGGTGAAATTTTTGACCATTGAATATCTTTTTGATGATGAGAAACATCAAAACCTTTGACGGGATATTCTTCTGCAGATGCATGGCGATGCGGCATCACGGCTAAATAACCTAATCCAGCCACCGCCAAGACGCCGCTGATAGCGCTGAGTGCAATAATCGGGCTGTATTTTTTGAGTGAACTTTTAGAGGTACGTGATTTGGCTTTTTTAGGCATGAAAATGTATCCAAGTATCCATTTTATCATAACCCTTTAAGGGCTGATCTGTCATAGATTTGCCCGATGACACAGGTTTAGACATCCACATGTTTAGGAATCTGCCAAAAAATCGCTGCGGTAATCAGGTTAATGCAGCCGAGTAAAATCAAGGTGCTATGGAATGCCGTTTCGATTTGTGCAGGACCATGATAGGCCGTAAACACGTTGACTAAAGTCCCTGCCAAAGCCACACCAATACTCATGGATACCATCATAATCATCGACAAGAAACTGTTGCCACTGCTGGCATCTTGTTGGGGTAAATCTTTGAGGGTTAAGGTATTCATCGAAACGAATTGCAGCGAGTTTAAAATACCAAAAATAAAAAAGTGTAAGGCACGTAACCAAGTGGGGGTTTCAGCCGTAGAGAGTGCAAAACTGCAAATACAGGCACCGACCAAGAAAGTATTTACCAATAACACTTTACGATAGCCAAAGCGTTGAATAATTTGACGAATAATCGGTTTTGATGCCAATGAACCGAGTACCGTCGGTATCATCAATAAACCTGTGATAAAAGGCTCAAAGCCAAAAGCCACTTGTAGCATTAAGGGAATCAAAAATGGCATGGCATTGCCGCCAAGGCGGGCAAAGAAGTTGCCGATAATACCGATGGCATAGATCCGATTTTGAAATAATTTACTGCGAAACAGCGCATTGGCGTGGGTATGTGCATGAAAGGCATAGATCAAACTAGCGATGATCCCCGCAGCGACCAAAAGTAGGCTCCACCATAGCGGCAGATGCGGGCTGGCAAAGTTTTCAATGCCTAACGATAAACCCACCATGGCGATGACCAATAAGAAAAAACCCATAAAGTCGAAGCGTTGTACGCTCGGTTCGGTCACATTGGGCATGGCTTTAAAGGTAATGAGTACCCCTAGCAGTCCCATTGGAATGTTAATTAAAAAGATCCAATGCCATGTTGCGACTTCCACCATCCAACCGCCAAGGGTAGGGCCAATTAAGGGGCCCATCAAACCGGCAAGGCTCATCAGACTCATGGCCGATAAAAACTGTGTCCGAGGAATCACTTTGAGCATCGCCAAACGCCCAACAGGCAGCAGTAATGCGCCACCTATGCCTTGAATTACCCGATAAACCAACAGCTCATTCAGGCTATTGGCCATACCGCAGCCTAGCGATGCTAACGTAAAAATAATGATGGCTGTGAAATAAGTATTTCGTACGCCAAAACGATCGGCCAACCAACCACTTAAGGGAATACACGCCGCAACGGACAAGACATAGGCCACGACCACACTATGCATTTGTAGAGGGTCTTCGCCCAAACTTCTTGCCATCGCTGGGATTGCGGTATTGACGATGGTCGTATCCAGACCTTGCATAAAAAAGCCAATAGAGACCAATAGCACTAGAAGTCTAAATTCGGGTTGTAAAGCCTGATGCGTTGGCGTGCTATTCATAAGTCAATAAAGCTGAGATTTTTAAACAGTTTAAATGAATATTGCCATTCAGATGTAGTAAAAGCTTTGCATAATTGAGCCAAAAAATTGCAAGAAAAATGCAATGAAAGTTTCATCTCTATGCAACCTAATGTTTATAAATTGGTCATATTAAAATAAAAGACGAATGAAAACATGAAACTACAAGTTTCGGCACTGATGTGGTTAAACAAGGCGATGTGGGACCTGAAGGTCTGATTTTTATTGCGGCCAAAGATTCACCCAATGCCCAACCTTTGTTGGTGGTTGGAAATGAAGTGAGCAGTAGCACTGCGGTTTATCAGATTAAATTGAAATAATTAAAGTTTAAAGCATTTGTTTTATTTGAGGTTTTTATTTTAGTGTTGAGAAAAGCGCGGCACGAAATTGTATGAACGCCAGATAAACTGTCATAATGCGCTCAAGTCCTTCATTTATTGGAGGGCTTTATTCTTTATGGCAAAGGTGTTTTGTTTTCATGACAATCGAAATTCTGATGGTCATAGGCTTCTGTCTCGCGGCCTATTCTATTGTCGGTAATGATGTGCCACAGACATTGGGAACCTTTATTTCATCCAATGCGCATCGCCCTTGGTGGCTGTTGTGGATCTATGTCAGCAGTATTCTAGCTATTGTATTGGTTTATGGTTGGTACAGTTCTGGCGTGGGGGATGCATCTTATGGTCGTTTAGAAACGATTCCATTTCCCGCAGAAGGGGTCACGTGGCTCTATATTGTGCCACCGATCTTACTGATCATTTTGACTCGCTACGGAATTCCGGTCAGCACCACATTCTTAGTGTTAACGATTTTCTCTCCGAGTAGTCTTGGGTCGATGTTAACTAAGTCGATGATGGGTTATGCGGTAGCTTTTGTTGTTGCGATTATTGTTTATCGATTTGTGATTAAAGGCATCTCGGTTTATTTCAGTAAAACACGTGATGAAACACCCTCGAATATTTGGGTGGGACTACAGTGGGTTTCGACGGCATTTTTATGGAGTCAGTGGCTGATTCAGGATTTGGCCAATATTTTTGTCTACGTCCCTCGTCAGGTGCCGCTGGAGTTCCTGATTTTTGCAATTGTGGTGTTTATCGTACTGCTTGGGATCATTTTGTACCAACGTGGCGGGGCGATTCAGGGCATTATCGACACCAAAACGGGTGTGGCTGATATCCGCTCGGCAACCATTATCGACTTTATGTATGCTTTGATTTTATTGGTGTTCAAAGAGTGGAGTAATATTCCAATGAGTACCACTTGGGTATTCTTGGGCTTACTTGCAGGACGTGAATTTGCCATGTCCATGCATTTACATGAAGTGAATAAATATCGAACTTCACGAAATGTCAGCAAAGATGCGATGAAATTGATGCTTGGTTTATTGATGAGTATTTTCTTAGCGACAACATTGCCATGGTTCTATCGTGTGGTGTCAGGTTAAGTCGGCACGATCTTGATTTGAAGTAGGACATCGAGCAATAAAAAAAAGGGGAATACTTTATTCCCCTTTTTGACATCTAAAATACAGTTAGACCACGAAATTTTTCGGGCAATCTAAATTTTTCAGTGCGCTAAAGATCTGCTTCGAAGAATTACATACGATCAGTTTGGCACGATGCTGCGGCGGCAAGAAACCTTCAGCGACCGCATGGTCTAATTGTGCAATTAGTGCATCATAGAAGCCATTGACGTTATAAAGCATCATCGGTTTTTGGTGTTGATTCAACTGTCCCCAAGTGGCGATTTCTAAAATTTCTTCGAATGTACCGAGACCACCGGGCAGAGCAACAAAGGCACTTGCACGTTCTGCCATCATGGCTTTACGCTCATGCATACTGCGCACGACGTGTAGTTCAGTCAAATGATTATGTGCAATTTCATAATCCAACATAAACTCAGGAATCACACCCACGGCTTCGCCGCCATGATCGACCACAGCGTCAGCGACTTGACCCATCAGGCCAATACTGGCGCCACCATAGACCAGACCAAAACCATGTTCAGCCAAGCCTTGCGCTAATGCGATGGCTTTTTCTTGATAAATTGGATTGTTACCAGAGCGGGAGCCGCAATACAGTGCGATTAAAGGTTGTGTTGTAGCAGGAGAAGGATTACCACGTTTTTCTGTCATTTTTAATCCGCTATTCATTACGTTTTAATTTTACCTTAGCATGTTATTTTTTATGACACTACATTGGCAGCTAAATATGACAATTTAATGTCATCATTGGGTTTAAATTCTTCCATACTGAGATTGTACTTTGGTAAAAAAGGGTGAATTTTTACCTTAACTTGCTATACTTAAAACTTCATTTTAAGCTAAAGAACCGTCATGGGTAGTGGTTGTTGTCACTCAGCACACATCAAAATATTAGAAAGAACGCCATTAAAAGCGTTTGCGCATGTCCAATGCATTTCATCTTCAAATCAGCATGATCCACGTGTGAATAACATTCAGGAGATACAACCATGATCTTTGAATGGATGTCCGACCCATCTGCATGGGTGGGTTTATTGACACTGGTGGTGCTTGAGATTGTTTTAGGTATCGATAACCTGGTTTTTATTGCGATTCTTGCGGAAAAATTACCGCCAGAACAGCGTAATACTGCACGGATTGTCGGCTTATTGCTTGCACTGTGTATGCGATTGATCTTACTGGCTTCAATTGCATGGGTGGTGACTCTAACCAACCCACTGTTCCATATTTTCGACCATCCATTTTCCGGTCGAGATCTAATTTTACTGTTTGGTGGGGTGTTCTTGCTATTTAAAGGCACCATGGAACTGCGTGAACGTCTTGAAAACAAGCCTATGCTCAAGGAAGAAAATCCTGTGCATGCGACGTTTTGGATGGTGATTGTGCAGATTGTGGTGCTCGATGCCGTGTTCTCGCTCGATAGCGTGATTACCGCTGTCGGGATGGTGAAACACCTTTCTGTCATGATGATTGCGGTCATTATTGCTGTCGGCATTATGCTGTGGGCATCTAAACCACTGATGAACTTCGTGAACCGTCACCCAACGGTGGTGATTCTGTGCCTGTGCTTCTTAATGATGATCGGTTTCTCGCTCTTGGTCGAAGGCTTTGGTTTCCATATTCCAAAAGGTTACTTATACGCTGCCATTGGTTTCTCTGTCATGATTGAGTTCTTGAACCAAACCATGCGTCATAATCAGGAAAAAATGGTGACAACCACAGACTTACGTTATCGCACAGCCTCAGCAGTGATGCGTATGCTCGGTGGGAAAAATGTTGCAGACAATCAAAATGAAAATGAAGATGTGCTTGCAACACGTGCTTTTGCTGATGAAGTCTTTGATGAAGACAATGGGGTTTACCACAGTGTCATGGTACAAGGGGTACTGGGTTTATCTGAGCGTCCAGTAAAGTCAGTGATGACACCTCGTCCTGAACTGGAATGGATTGATTTAGATGAAGAACCTGAGGCGATTCGTGCTCAATTACTCAGTACCACGCATTCACGTTTAATTGTGGCACATGGTGAGCTTGACAATATTGCGGGTGCGGTACTGACTCATAAAGTCATGAATGACTATATTGAAACGGGCGTACTCGATTTCGAAAAACATCTCCGTGAGCCAGTGGTGGTGCATGAAAATGCACAAGTCTTGATGGTGATGGAACAACTGCGTCAAGCACCGTTGCAAATGGCTTTGGTGTTAAACGAATACGGTTCAATTGAAGGGATTGCAACACCGATCGATGTCTTAGAAGCGATTGCAGGTGAGTTCCCCGATGAAGATGAACCGGAAACGGCAGCAGAAAGTCTCGATGATGGTTCATTGTTACTCGATGGCTCAACCGATATTCGCCACGTGTCTTTATTGTTGGGTCGTGACTTGGTGGATGATGCTGAACAGTATTCAACTCTGTCCGGATATATCTTATTTCATTTGGGCCGTTTACCAGCCAATGGTGAAAAATTCAAAGCGGATGAACACATCTTTGAAGTGGTCACAATGGATGGCCATAAGATCGAAAAAGTGCATGTCATTCCCATCCCAACTGAAGATTAAGCTGAGGCCAAGAGAACATTCAGCTTAATCTATATAGATCAATATTGATTCACATACTGCTGATGAAAATTGTGTGGAAAGATCCGTTAAAATAGCCTGCATTGTCAGGCTATTTTTTTTTATGGAAACAAACATGTCACAAGTCCAATGTCCATGTGGCAAAGGTGAGTATGGTAGCTGTTGTCAGCCCTTACATACGGGGCGTGAAAATGCACAGAGCGCAGAGCAGTTGATGCGATCACGTTATAGTGCATTTGCACAACATGAGATTGATTATATTGTACAAACAACTGCAATTGGACAGCAGCAAGCCTTGGATGTGAGTGCCATTGCAGCGTGGAGTCAGGCCAATCAGTGGTTAAAGCTTGAGGTGGTACAAGCCCAAGAAAAACTCGATAAAAACCATGCTCGAGTTGAATTTAAAGCCCATTATCACGATGGGCAGCAAGCGCAAGTACATCATGAAATTTCACACTTTGTGAAGTTCGAGCAGCGCTGGTATTTCCTTGATCCGACCACAGAGATGAAAATCACCATGAAGCAACCCTGTATTTGTGGTTCTGGACGAAAATTTAAACAATGTTGTGCGCAATTTTTATAACATTTGAGCAGATTTAGCTTAGAATAGCGCGCATCTCAACCCTCAGTGGAAGAAGGGCGATGTTACTTACCGTTATTTATATTATCGCAATCACGGCAGAAGCAATGACAGGTGCATTGTCTGCGGGTCGGCGGAGTATGGACTGGTTTGGGGTAACATTGATTGCCTGTGTCACGGCACTGGGGGGCGGTTCGGTTCGTGATGTGCTGCTTGGGCACTATCCACTGACTTGGGTTAAGCATCCAGAATATCTCATGCTGACCTGCTTTGCTGCATTTGTCACCATCCTGATTGCAAAGTGGATGCGTCATCTTCGTAATATTTTCTTGGTTCTCGATGCCCTTGGTCTCATTGGTTTTACCATTATTGGCTGTCAAATCGCTTTAGAAATGGGACATGGTTTTGTCGTTTCTGCGGTAGCAGGGGTGTTAACTGGGGTCTCTGGCGGTATTTTACGAGACATTCTATGTAACGATGTCCCGCTGGTGTTCCGTCGTGAACTTTATGCCAGTATTTCTTTTGTGTCCGTGATTTGTTATTGGCTCTGTATAGAGATTGGCTTATCGCTAGAATTAACCGTCATTGCGACGCTCATTTTCGGTTTCACCTTACGTCTGATCGCCATTTACTTTGGCTTAGAAATGCCTAAATTTATTTATAAAGATGATGATGATCAGTCAGTATCTTCAAAAGATTTGTCGTAACCGCGTTGCTATAACATGACATTAAAATGCTAAAAAGACGGATCAATGGTCGGTCTTTTGCATGGATCTATACTAAAAAACGCAAAATCATACATCCTGTTGGGAAAGCAGTGTTCATCCTTCCACCAGTTCAGAGATCTTGTTATGGACTTAGTCTCACGTATACAACGCTTACCCATCGGTAAGTTTCACTACACTTTACTTTGGGTTATTGGCCTTGGCTGGATGTTTGATGCCATGGATACGGGACTCATTTCCTTCATCTTAGCGAAAATGGCTGAAGATTGGGCCATGACACCAAATGATAAAAGTTGGGTAGTCTCGATTGGTTTTGTTGGGATGGCGATTGGCGCAGTATTTTCTGGTGGATTGGCTGATCGCTTCGGCCGAAAAACAGTCTTTGCATGGACATTGGTGATTTATAGCTTAGCCACCGCTGCATGTGCGTTTGCACCTAATCTAACTTGGTTGTTGGTATTTCGTTTTATTGTCGGCCTAGGTTTAGGGGGGCAACTCCCTGTCGCGGTGACTTTGGTCAGTGAATATATTCCGGCGCATGTGCGTGGTCGTTTTATTGTCTTACTAGAAAGTTTTTGGGGACTGGGCTGGTTGGTTGCAGCGTTGGTCTCACGCTTTATTATTCCGGATTTTGGTTGGCATGCAGCGTTCCTGATTGGCGGTATTCCTGCGTTATATGCGATCGTGATTTGGAAAATGGTGCCCGAATCGGTGCCTTATTTAATCAACCGTGGACGTTTTGATGAAGCACATGCATTGGTGAAAAAGATTGAAGCCAAATGTGGTGTAGAAGTTGTTGAAATCTTTGAAGTCAAACCAGTTGCAGAAAAGCACAATATCAGTTTTTCACAGCTTTGGTCAGGCATTTTTGCACGTCGTACTTTAATGCTGTGGCTCATTTGGTTCGGTATCGTCTTTTCTTATTATGGTATTTTTACATGGTTACCAAGCTTATTGGTCAAAGAAGGCTACACAATTGTTCAATCCTTTGAATATGTTTTGGTCATGATTTTGGCACAATTGCCAGGTTATATTGCAGCTGCATGGTTGGTCGAAAAATTAGGTCGTAAAGCTACGTTGGCGGGCTTCATTGGGATGTGTGCCATTTCGGCATATTTCTTCGGTCAGTCTGGCAGTGTGACAGAGATCGTGATCTGGGGCTGTTTAATGTCCTTCTTTAATCTCGGTGCTTGGGGCGTACTTTACACCTATACACCAGAACAATACCCGGCCAATATTCGTGCCTTTGGTTCGGGCTGGGCCGGTGCCATTGGTCGGATCGGGGGCATTGCCGCGCCTTTTGCTGTGACACATATGATGGATATGGATCATGGTTTTAGCTATGTCTTTATGATGTTTACAGCAGTCTTAATTGCCGTTGCCGTGGTGATTTTGGTTTTAGGTGAAGAAACCAAAGGCAAAACTTTAGAATCCATTGGGCTATAAAGACTGTTGAATTTTTAGTTGATCATGGTGAATAAAATGGATATTTTTACGCCATAAGACACAATTTGTCGCAGAGTGTTAGATCATCCCCTTGTATAGGGGGCACCTGCGACATAGCATAAGAACCCAATAAAGAACGAACAATTTAGGATTACAGGTTGTTATGACAAGCCTTGCGCATCATGCGACAGAAAACCGTTCCGTAGCAGAATTTACCGAACAAGCATATCTCAACTACGCCATGTACGTGATTATGGATCGTGCATTGCCACATATCAGTGATGGTCTAAAACCCGTTCAGCGTCGTATCGTCTATGCGATGAGCGAACTCGGGTTAAAGCCAACGGGTAAGCCAAAAAAATCTGCACGTACGGTTGGTGATGTACTGGGTAAATACCATCCTCATGGTGACTTAGCTTGTTATGAAGCCATGGTCCTCATGGCGCAGCCGTTTAGTTATCGCTATCCATTTATTGAAGGTCAGGGAAACTGGGGCTCACCAGATGATCCGAAATCCTTCGCAGCGATGCGATATACCGAAGCAAAACTGTCTGCGTATAGTGATTTACTATTGTCTGAGTTAGGGCAAGGGACTTGTGATTGGCAGGATAACTTTGATGGTTCGATGAAAGAGCCAGTGAATTTACCTGCACGTGTACCGAATATTTTACTCAACGGCACAACGGGTATTGCAGTGGGTATGGCAACCGATATTCCACCGCATAACTTACGTGAAGTGGTGAAGGGCACCATCGCCTTAATTCGCAATCCAAACTTAACCGATGAGAAAGTCGCAGAATATATTCCTGCACCTGATTTGCCGACACGTGCGGAAATTATTAGTTCTCCAGAAGAATTACTCAAAATACAAACCACGGGTCGCGGTAGTTATCGAACTCGTGCTGTGTACAGTATTGAGAAAAATGAAATCGTGATTACGGAGTTACCGTATCAGGTTTCAGGGTCGAAAGTGATCACGCAGATTGCAGATCAAATGCAGGCGAAGAAGTTGCCATTGGTCACGGACTTACGTGATGAGTCAGATCATAAAAACCCAACACGTTTAGTGATTGTCCTGCGCTCAAACCGTATTGATGCTGAATCGGTGATGAGTCATCTATTTGCAACCACCGACTTAGAGTCGAGCTATCGTGTCAATATGAACATGATTGGCGCTGACGGTCGTCCGCAAGTGAAATCGATCCGACGTATTTTGTTGGAATGGATTGAAATCCGTAAAAATACCGTAACACGTCGTTTGACTTATCATCTGAATAAAATTGAAAAACGATTACATATACTTGCAGGCTTGATCATTGCTTATCTGAATATTGATGAAGTGATTCGTATTATTCGAGAAGAAGATCAGCCTAAACCGGTGTTGATGACGCATTTTAATATCGATGAAATTCAAGCAGAAGCGATTTTAGAACTCAAGTTACGTCATTTGGCAAAACTTGAAGAAATGGAAATGCGCCGTGAACAAGAAGAATTGGAAGCCAAAGCAGCCATTATTCGTGAACAATTGGCGAACCCTGAGTCATTAAAAGCATTGATCATTAATGAACTTAAAGAAGATGCGAAGAAATTTGGTGATGACCGCCGTTCTCCAATTGTGAAACGTGCAGAAGCCCATGCGATTAATGAACAAGATATGCTTCCTGCAGATCCTGTGACTGTGGTGTTGTCTGAAGCGGGTTGGATTCGCTCGGCGAAAGGTCATGAAGTCGATGCTGAGAACTTAAATTTCCGTGCAGGTGACCAATATCTCAGCCATGCGCAAGGTAAATCGAATCAACGCGTTTATGTATTGGATGATGCCGGTCGAAGCTATGCTTTGGGCATCAATACCTTGCCATCCGCGCGTGGTTTAGGTGAGCCTCTGAGTTCTAAACTTGCACCTGCAAGTGGTGTCGGCTTTAAACAAGTGTTTATTGCCGAAGATGAAACAGAAGTCTTGGCGATGAGTAGTAAAGGCTATGGCTTTAAAACCCAAGCCAAAAACCTCGATACCAATGCAAAAGCGGGTAAAGCCTTCCTTAGTTTATCTGAAGGCGCGGCGGTCATGAATTTAACGGCGATTGAGAATGCAACACATCTTGCACTCCTCAGTTCTGCGGGTCGTTTGCTGTTGGTTGAACTTGATGAATTACCAGTATTGAATAAGGGTAAAGGTAATAAATTGATACAACTTGAGGCAAAAGATCAAATTGTATCCATGACAACTTTGAATTTAGATGAAATAATTCAAGTGCTTGCAGGAAATCAACAATTAAAGCTTAAAGGCGACGATCTGCAAAAATATGTGGGTAAACGTGCATCGAAAGGCGTGTTGTTACCACGTGGATATCAAAAAGCAAATAAACTGTTCATTCAAAGATAATACTAGCATCCATGGAACGAAATACGTTATATATGCTGTTATTCGTGAAATGGATGCAATATTAAGCACAAACAAGTTAAATAATGACCGCTTAATATTGAAAAAAAACAGTTGGATTATTAAGGATTACGACAGGAGAATTGGGCGTTATGGAAAAGATTTGGTTCGCTGAATACCAAAAGACAGGGATTCCAGAAACTGTAGAATTACCCGCAGAAAATACCTCATTGGTCGATATTTTTGAGCGTAATTTTCAGAAGTTTGGCTCAAGAAATGCCTTTATCTTCATGGATAAAGTCTTAACTTTTAAAGAACTTGATGAAGCAAGCCGTAAATTTGCAACTTATTTGCAAAGTTTAGGTTTGGCACAAGGTTCACGCGTTGCAGTTATGATGCCTAACGTTCTTCAATATCCTGTTGTTGCATTGGGTGTATTCCGTGCTGGACTGGTATTGGTCAACGTGAATCCATTGTATACCTCTCGTGAGCTTGAACATCAATTAAATGACTCTGGTTCAGAGGCATTGGTTATCATTGAAAACTTTGCATCTGTTTACCAAGCGATTATTGGTAAAACCCCAGTAAAACACGTGATCGTGGCATCTGTGGGCGACATGCTCGGTACACTGAAAGGTACATTGGTTAACTTTGTATTACGTTCAGTACGTAAACAAATTCCAGCTTGGAACATTCCAGGTCATATTCGCTTTAATGCAGCAATGTCTAAAGTGAGTGCAAACAATTACAAACGTCCAAACTTAACTCTAAGTGATACTGCAGTACTTCAATATACTGGTGGTACAACTGGCGTATCTAAAGGCGCAGAATTGACACATCGTAACCTTGTGTCAAACATGTTGCAGTGTGATGGTATTTTCCAAAGTAAATTTGGTCAGCAAGATGGTCAGCCAGATGATCGTATCTTCTGTGCATTACCGCTGTATCACATCTTTGCATTTATGGTGTGTGCACTTTACGGCATGTACAAAGGTCAGGCGAACGTATTGATTCCTAACCCGCGTGACCTACCTGCGGTAATGAAAGAATTACGTAAATACCAACCTTCATTCTTTCCAGCAGTGAACACTTTGTTTAATGCTTTGGTGAACAATGAAGAGTTCAAGCAACTTGACCACAGCAAGCTAAAAATGGCGATGGGTGGTGGTATGGCAGTACTTCCTTCGACTGCAGAAGCGTGGAAGAAAGTTACCGGTACCAATATCATCGAAGGTTATGGCTTATCAGAAACTTCACCTGTTGCAACTGCAAACCCTCCAGCATCAATGGAATTCAGCGGTACGATTGGTATTCCATTGCCACTGACTGAAGTTGCTATTTTAGATGATGATGGCAATGAAGTTGCTCAAGGTGAGCAAGGTGAAATTTCGATTCGTGGTCCTCAAGTCATGAAAGGCTATTGGAACCGTCCAGATGAAACTGCCAAAGTAATGACGGCGGACGGTTTCTTCCGTACAGGTGACATTGGTGTCATGGATCCACGCGGTTATGTGAAGATTGTAGACCGTAAAAAAGACATGATTTTGGTATCAGGCTTCAACGTTTATCCTTCTGAAATTGAAGAAGTTGTTGCAAAACATCCAAAAGTGCTAGAAGTTGCTGCGATTGGTGTTCCTGATGAAAAATCAGGTGAAGTACCTAAATTATTCGTTGTGAAAAAAGATCCATCTTTAACAACTGAAGAAGTTTTGGCATTCGCAAAAGAAAACTTAACTGGCTATAAACGCCCACGTTATGTTGAATTTATGGATGAATTACCAAAATCGAACGTCGGTAAAATTCTACGTAAAGATTTGCGTAAAACCGCATAATACGATGCATAAAAAAAGCGCCTTCGGGCGCTTTTTTTATCGCTTTTAATTTAGATCATTAAAGCTTGCCTTTATTCATCGACCAGCGATCAAAGTAGCGACGTCCTACACCAAAAACACCTAAGAAAATAAACATCGCGCCGAACTGACGACTAAAGCCAGATTGGTTATAGCTGCCATAGGTTAAAATATTGTCGACTAAACAATATAGTGCAATGACAATGACCCAATGCCAAAGGGGAAGTTGCTTGATGGAAACTGCATAGAATGCAATCCACATGATGACAAAGCTGAAAACAGTCGACCATACATTTAAGTTGGCACAGATCACAGCAAGTAAAAATGCAGTCACAGGAATGACAATTTTTAAAACACGATCGACGCGAAGCTGATGGCGTTTTTGCTCTTCAAGAACTTCAAATAATTGATCTTGATCAGAAGTGCTCATAGAGGATCCTTTCATCTGCCGATTATAAAAACACTATATTTAACAAAAATTATTCACGAAATGCCATGGTATTATAGCAGCCATAAAATCTTCCTGAGAAAAAACACATGCACAGCATCAGTGGGATCATCTATCTCATTTTGGCCGCTTGTTTACTGCCATATGTATTTACATTTATTGCGAAGCGAGCTGCAGGTTTTAAGTCGAGTGATAATCAAAATCCACGTGAAGTTTTAGCGCGCTCTACAGGGGTGGCGAGCCGCGCACATGCAGTGCAGCAAAATAGTTTTGAAAGTTTACCATTATTTATTGCAGCTATTTTAATGGCTGAATACATGGTGATTCATCAGCAATACATCATGACCTTTGGGATTGCCTATCTCGTTTTACGCGTCATTTATGGGTTATGTTATTTAGCCAATTGGGCAACTTTACGTTCGATCATTTGGACCTTGTCGATGTTGTGCCCAATTTGCCTGATGTTATTGGTCATTAAATTAAGCTAAATGTTCTGCTTGATGATTAAATTATCAGCATGATCGCTAAAATCACAAAAAAAGCGATAAAACCGTTATAATTGTGCCGGATTAAAAGATTTAACTTTGTTTAAAGAGTGATGCTATGAGCTACAGCAATATCCCAGCGGGTAAAGATGCACCAAACGACATCTATGTCATTATTGAAATTCCTGCAAATGCAGCACCAATCAAATACGAAATCGATAAAGATTCTGATGCGTTATTTGTAGACCGTTTCATGGGTACTGCAATGTTCTACCCAGCGAACTATGGTTATGTTCCAAATACATTATCTTTGGATGGTGACCCACTAGACGTACTTGTGGTAACTCCACATCCAGTAGAGCCAGGTTCTGTAATTCGTTGCCGTCCTGTTGGTAAATTGAACATGGAAGATGACGGTGGTGTTGACGCAAAACTCGTTGCTGTTCCACACGACAAATTGACTCCGCTTTATAAAGATGTTCAAGAATATACAGATCTTCCTGCATTATTGATCAATCAAATTGAACATTTCTTCCAACACTACAAAGACTTAGAGCCTGGTAAATGGGTTAAGTTAAGTGGTTGGGAAGGTGCTGATGTTGCTAAACAAGAAGTACTTAGCTCAATTGAAGCTTACAAAGCTGCGAACAAATAATATTGTTTTAAGCTGAGCATCGTTGTTATATGAAAACGATGCTCATAAAAAAACCTGCACAGTGTGCAGGTTTTTTTTCGCTATCTTAGAGTAGCTGCGAAATTAAAATAATTTCACAGGGATGTCTAAGAATAAACGCCATTCGTTTGTATCACCGATATAGTTACCAGCTTGGTAGTTATCACTTGCGCGGTAGTAAGAATGACGTACACGTAAGCTTGCGTCCTTAGCAAAACCAGATTGAACAGTATATTTCACTTGGTTAAAGAATTCGCGCTCTTGACCTTCTTTTGCTGAATTGTTGACTTTAATATCCCAGCCATAAACGAATGCAGAAGTCCAGTTCAAGCCTGGCACACCATAATCAGTAAAGTTTAAGTTATATTGAACTTGTGCCGATTTTTCATGGTTCCCCACAAAGTCAGATAAGTATGAGTTAGCTACATAGATTGACTGTGCGCCATCAGCATTTTCGCCATAGTCATAACCAGTGTTGCCTGTATTTTGTTGGTAAGCTAGCATGACTGAGTGAGCGCCTTGGTTTAATGTACCTGCAAGAGACCAGATGCTATTGCTGCGGCCGTCAACATTTTTATTACCAATTGTTGAAGAATAAGTTCTAGCTTGCTCGTCCCATTCAGTATGGTAGCCATTGAACTCTACATTTAATGAGCGTTTTTCAGCTAAAGGCAATGTGTAGTTTGCATTGATGTAGTGACGTTCAAGCGCATCTTCACTGTCTAAGCCATAGTAAGATGCATTAAGCTGATCGTTAAATTTGTACTTTGCACCCCAAACGATTGCATTATCTAGATGACGGCCATCAGTATTGATTTGATCTGAATATTGATTCTCTGTGAATTTACCAGCAATAACTTCTAGATTTTCAATTTCACGGCTTTTCGCAAGAACACCAGTGAAATATTCTGGAACCATACGTGCTGTATTAGACGCAAGTACAGGAAGATCTAGAACTTGGGTACCGTATTCAACAGTTGTATTTGATATACGTGCTTTTACACTGGCACCACCACGTGCCCAATGATCATAGGTATCACCGATGCCTTTTTGTAATTCACCTTTATCATTGATTCCAGTTTCACGAGGAATCATGCCATTGCCAGCATTATTATTACTGCCTAATTTGAATGAAGCATCACCAGTAATGTTTACACCAAAACCAACCACACCTTGAGTAAAACCAGATTCAAGTTTTACGATCGCAGACTGAGCAGTTGAGCTTGTGTCAGTTACACGTTTTTCTGCACCGGTACCATTTTCGATATAATTTGTTTTGTCACGGTGAATATAACCAGTACGGAAAAGTACAGAGCCTTCGGCATCTTCCACAAAGCCTTTAGATTCACTTTGTTCGCTAGCAAAAGCAGTAGAAATAAGAGCAGCGTTTACTAATACTGCAAGTGTTAGTTGTTGAGCTTTAAGCATTGGGAGAGAGCCTCATGCAAATTTGGTTAATATGTAGTGCGATTGTATATTTTTTCTTAAAAAAATCACTATTTTTAATGCGCTTATTACACTAAAGTTAGAAAACATTCAGATCATCGGTCAATCTGTAATAAGCAAATGTTTCGTATGTTATTGTTGTTTAACAGATAGTTTATTTAAATTGAATATATATTAAGCTAAAGAGAAGTTTATTCATTGCTTATAATAAAAAAATATAAAAAATGGTAAAAACTTTCATTTAACTTGCTGATTTATCATCACTCTTCGCGACAAATTGTGCTGAATCTAAATTCGTATTTTGATCAAAAAGTATATCAATGGTTGAGGTGCATGGCATCAATGTTCAGGCACAGTAAGCACCGTTGGCGTGTTTTTTGTAAATAGAGAATGACTTTTAGCGAAGTCGTCAGAAATTTTTCCTTAAAAAAACAGTTCAATAAAAGATGATATTAATCGTGATAAATACATATAAATGAATGCATTAAATCATTGTTAAAGACTTGAACGCTATAAAAGATATTTTATGAATCAAAAGCTTAGTTTTTACTGTTATATATAATCTTACCTTTGTTTTTAAAAGATTTAATTGATCAAAATAAGAAAAAAGGGGCTATACAGTGCCGTAAAATCGATTAAAATCGGCGCTAAATTTTACTCAACCCAATCCACGATCGATCCGATGTGGGGACTAAACATGATTCAATTTTATAAAAAAGCAATTTTAAGTATTTTAGTGACCCTAGGTACAGTCCCTGCATTTGCAGAACAAACTGAACAAGCCACAACTGCACAAGGTAAATGGTCTGGAAGTTTGGGTGTGGTAAACAAATATGTGTACCGTGCGAGTGAAGAAAATGATCAAGCTGCACTACAAGCCGGACTTGAATATGCACACAACAGTGGGCTGTTCGCGGGCTATTGGGGTTCTACACTCAACTATGACCCTACCGACGACAGTCAGTCGCATGGTTTTGAACATGATTTCTATGTCGGATATGGACGTGAACTCAATGAAGATTGGAGCTATAAGTCACAAGTGATGGCCTATGTCTATCAAGGTGGCGGTTCAGTTTATAACGACGACCGATCTGAAAAGCGTCGCACGACGGGCGTCGAATTTATTCAGGACATAAGTTATAAAGATTTAACTGCAAGCATGGCTGTATTGTTGTCTGATGTTAATTATGGCAACGCAGGTGATGTATATCTGAATGCTACTTATAGCTATGCATTACCCTATGACGTTTCATTAAATTCATCGCTCGGCGTTTCTGTTTTTAATGACAGTCGTGATGACAGCCTATTAACAACCACAGAAGATGTAGTATTCACTGAAGCACGTTTAGGCTTGAGTAAACCGATTGCAGATACTGGAATTGAACTTGCTGCTGACTATGTATGGGGCGGTAAAGATCGAGAAGGCGAGCAATTAGACGATAACGTTGTGGTTGGATTGACCTATTCTTTCTAACATTAACGAGTTGATCGTATTCGGTCATATTCTTGAAAGTGCATAATGGTGATTGTGCACTTTTTTTATGCATTTTTGAGATCGGTGTTGAAAAAATATACTCAAAAAAGCGCATTTTTAAAATCCTGTTACATCTATCAACCTGAAGATTTAAATAATCTAAATAGATGAAAATCTGCATTCTAAAATAAATTAAAGAGAAAAATGATCTAATAGGATAATTAAAAAATAATAAATAAAAACATCAATATATTGGTTTTTGATAAACCAAAATGGTGACTTTTATAAAAAAAATATGCGCTTTTTTTTAAACATGGCACAGCGCTTGCTAATACCTCATTGAGTTCAACGAAATAACCAAAAAATACGTCGTCGCACGATGTGGGGGAACAAACCATGAAATTTGCACTTAAAGCTTTATCAATCGCTGTACTAGGAGCAGCATCGACGTTTACTTTTGCTGAAGCACCTGCTTCTGAGCATTCTGTATCCGGAAATATCGGCGTACTGTCTAGCTATAATTTACGTGGTATTACCAATGTGCCTGAAAATAGCGGCGCAACTATTCAAGGTGGTTTGGACTATAGCCATGCGTCAGGCTTCTATGCAGGTTACTGGGGTTCAACCTTAGATTATGCACTTGGTGAAGAAGGGCGTGATTCTTTTGAACATGACTTTTATGCAGGTTATAACGGCAAAATTACTGAAGATTTAGGTTATACCGTCGGTGGTACGTATTATTACTACTATGAATCGGATGTTGATTCAGATGGTTTCGAAACACTCTTAGGATTGAACTACAAAGACTTTAGCCTAACTGCGCAAACCTTAACGCAAAATACGACTTGGGGTAACAAGGGCGATACGTATATCTTAGGTAGCTACAGCTATGCATTGCCAAAAGACTTCACGCTAAATACTTCATTGGGCCTATATGCATATGGTGATGATGACGAATTTGTAGAAACCACTGAAGACTTTGGCTTCCGTCATTTTACAGCGGGCTTAAGCCATCCATTGGGTGACACCGGTGCGAGCGTAAATATGGATTATATCGTAGGTGGTTATGACCGTCTGGATGAAAAACAAAAGAATAAAGTCGTATTTGGCTTGAAATACGAATTCTAATTTTAAAAAGCATTAAAAATGGCGACCTAGGGTCGCCATTTTTTTAAGTATTGAGCTGGCTTCGATAGGACAGTGCTTCAGATACGTGCTGAGCTTGAATGTGTTCACTTTGAGCCAAGTCGGCAATGGTTCTAGCCACACGTAATACGCGATGATAGGCGCGCGCAGATAAATTCATTCGTTGCTGGGCTAACTTTAAAATATTCTGTGCAGTAGCATCCAAAACTGCTTGTTGCTCCAATTGCGTCGGCGTGAGTGCCATATTGGATTTTTGCTGACGTTCTATTTGTAACTCATGGGCACGAATGACACGATGCCTAACCGTACTTGAGCTTTCAACCTCTTGCGAACTTTGTAATTCATGCGCTGCCAGTGGCGGGACATCTATATGTAAGTCAATACGATCTAATAATGGACCTGAAATACGGTTTTGATAGCGTTTAATGCTTTCAGCACTACATTGACAGCGGCTGTCTTGGTTAAAGGCATAGCCACATGGGCAAGGATTCATTGCCGCGATCAATTGAAAATTTGCGGGGAAGGTGATTTGACGAGAAGCCCGTGAAATCACAATTTCTTTGGATTCGAGTGGTTGCCGTAATACCTCCAACACCTTTCGATCAAATTCAGGCAGCTCATCTAAAAATAAAACCCCTAAATGTGCCAAGGTGATTTCACCTGGTTTAGGATTTGATCCGCCACCGACGAGGGCAATCGCAGATGCCGTATGGTGCGGCGCACGAAATGGACGTTGCCCAAAATGATGATTTGCACCTGCAATGGAATAAATACTCGCGACTTGCAAATTTTCTTGCATATCTAAGGGGGGCAGAATACTGGCTAAACGTGAGGCGAGTAGAGTTTTGCCTGTGCCCGGTGGACCCCGAAATAGTAGAGAATGACCGCCAGCCGCTGCAATTTCTAAAGCACGACGTGGTCTGAGTTGACCTTTCACATCAGATAAATCAAAAGGGTAACTGAGTTGATTGGCTGACGATGTCGAGGGATGGCTACTGATTAAGGCTGAACGACTTAAATGTTCACATACATCCTTAAGATGCTGCGCAGGAAAGACTTGGAACTCAGGCAGTTGCGCTGCTTCATCGGCATTGAGTGCCGGTAAAATCAGATGATGCCCGATATGCTGACAGGCAATGGCTATACTTAAGATGCCACTGACAGGTCGTAAATAACCATCAAGTGCCAATTCTCCAATAAATTCAAAACCATCTGCTGCATTTTCAGGAAGTTGTCCCGACGCGATCAGAATCCCTAAAGCTATGGCGAGATCTAAACGTGAACCATCTTTGGGTAAATCTGCGGGTGCTAGATTAATGGTCAGACGTTTGGTTGGGAACTGAAAGCCGCTATTAATAATCGCAGAGCGGACACGGTCTTTACTTTCACGGACGGCGGCCTCAGGTAGGCCAACAATGGTCAATGAAGGCAGACCTTGGCTGACATGAACTTCAACTTCAATTTGGGGTGCATTTAAGCCGAGCAAACCCCGAGTATAGATTTTGGCAAAAGACATATTATTGTTCCGTTATGGTGCATTATTTTTAATCGTTATGCGTCTTTTGTTGCACTAAAAAGGTGCTTATTTTTTGTTCTGAATTTTTTGTTCGAGTTCTTCGACGTGTTTCAACAATTCATTTAAACGTAAATTGGCATTATTCAGTGCAGTACGTTGGCGTTCGATTTCTTCTTTCGACACGAGATCCATTTTGCTCACAGCTTCATTGAGTAAGCTGCGAAGATTATGTTCGACGTCTTTTTTCGGCTGATCGATTTGTTCTAATATCGCTTGTAATAAGGTTTCAATCATTGTTGTGACCATCCTCAGTGAATTTGTTGCAGCAGTTTAACATCGCCACATTCATGACCATAGTGCTTTCATTTAAATATGCGTTTAATCGATCAGTTAAATCGTAATTCTTCTAGTAAAAACGTCTATTTTTATAAGCATACGCAAGATTATCCGTATAAAATAGGTTATAAAGAAATCTCATGCTGGGCTGACTATTTTCCCCCGACTGTAGTCATATTGGCATGAAAATTGAACATAAAACCTTACAGGTGAAATAAGCCGAAGGAAAACAAAACATGAAGCTCGTAACTGCAATTGTAAAACCTTTTAAATTAGATGACGTGCGTGAAGCACTCTCTGAAAATGGTGTTCAAGGGATCACTGTCACTGAAGTTAAAGGCTTCGGTCGCCAGAAAGGTCACACTGAACTTTATCGTGGTGCTGAATATGTGGTTGATTTCTTACCAAAAGTAAAAATCGAAATCGCAATCAGTGATGAAATGGTCGATACCGTAATTGAATCAATTACTCGTGTTGCAAGCACAGGAAAAATTGGCGACGGTAAAATTTTTGTAAGCAATCTGGAACAAGTCATCCGTATCCGTACTGGTGAAACAGGTGCAGATGCCGTTTAAAAAATTGGCATGAAGTTTGCTGAGTAGCTAATAACTCAGAAAATCAGGTCGGGGGATACGAATGAAAAAGATGCTAATTGCACTCGGCTTGTCCAGTGCACTTTTAGGTGGTTCTGTTGCGTGGGCTGAAGAAAGCGCAACAGCACCTACAGAAGAAGTCACAGCAGTTGATACTGCAAATACAACAACGCTAAATACAACAGAAGCTGCAGTTCCAGTTGAAGCAGCGCCAGCACCTGCAGAAGAAGAGCCTAAGCTCGATACAGGTGATACAGCATGGATTTTAGTGTCCACTGCACTTGTTTTACTCATGACAATTCCCGGTTTAGCATTATTTTACGGCGGTATGGTCCGTAAGAAAAATGTACTCAGCACCATGGCACACAGTTTCGTTGCGGCAGGTGTCGTGAGCTTAACGTGGGTGATTGTGGGTTATACCTTAGCATTTGGTGAAGGTAATGCCTTTATCGGTAGCTTAGACAAATTTATGTTATCGGGCATCACCACAGAAGCCTTGTCCGGTACGATTCCAGAGATTCTTTTTGTTATTTTCCAAATGACATTTGCCATCATTACCGTTGCCATTATTAGCGGTTCGATTGCAGAACGTATGAAATTCGGTGCTTTTGTTGCTTTTATCGCAATTTGGAGTGTCGTGGTTTATGCACCAATTACCCACTGGGTATGGGGCGGTGGTTGGTTAGGAAACGACGGTGCGCTTGATTTTGCGGGTGGTACGGTTGTTCACATCAACTCAGGTGTTGCGGGTCTTGTTGCAGCGTACATGCTTGGTAAACGTATGGGGCTTGGTCGTGAATCTATGGCGCCACATAATCTAACGTTAACCGTCATCGGTGCAAGCCTTGTATGGGTAGGTTGGTTCGGTTTCAACGGTGGTTCTGCATTGGGTGCAAATGGTTCAGCTGGTTATGCATTGGTGGTAACACAAGTTGCAGCAGCAGCAGCAGCAGTGGCATGGTTAATTACTGAAAAAGTGGTTCGTGGTAAAGCGTCTGTCTTGGGTGGTGCTTCTGGTGCGGTAGCAGGTCTTGTGGTGATTACACCTGCGGCAGGTTTCGTAACCGTTGGCGGCGCTTTAGCGATGGGTCTGATCGGTGGTGTGGTTTGCTTCTGGGGTATTACTGCGCTGAAACGTGCGTTGAAAGCGGATGACTCTTTGGATGCGTTTGGTCTACATGGTGTCGGTGGTATCGTGGGTGCGATCCTTACAGCATTCTTTGCCAGCGAATTCATCATGGGTGATAAAGCACCAAGCAACTTAATGCATCAATTATGGGTTCAAGTCGAAGGTGTACTAGCGACCATCGCTTACTCAGCTGTGATGACATTCATTATCTTGAAAGTGATTGATCTAGTGATTGGCATCCGTGTTGAAGCTGATGACGAACGTATGGGTCTAGACTTAAGTCAACATGGTGAACGTGTAGAATAATAAGATCACAGTAAATCAATATATTGTGTAAAACAGCCCGAAAGGGCTGTTTTTTTTCCATATCTAGCGTAAAGCTCTACAAATTTCAAAATTTTTGCTACACTCTAAATCCATTCGGATTTGTTCAATTTAACCGCTATGCATTGTCCATTTTGCAACGCTGAAGACAGTAAAGTGATTGACTCACGTCTTGCTGCTGAAGGCTGTCAGATACGCCGCCGCCGTGAATGTATTAGTTGCGGTGAACGTTTTACAACTTTTGAAAGCTATGAAGTGGTGATGCCGCGTGTCATCAAGTCGGATTCAAAGAGCGAACCTTTTGATGAGGCCAAGCTCCGCCGCTCGCTGATGCATGCCTTGCAAAAGCGTCCAGTAACGCAAGAGCAAATTGAAACGGTACTCAGTGATATTCAATTGCAAATTCGCCGTTTGGGTGAACGTGATGTGAAATCACGCACCATTGGTGAAATTGTTATGCAGTCTTTGTTTGCTTTAGATCATGTGGCTTATGTGCGTTTTGCTTCTGTGTATCAAGACTTCCAAGATGTAGAAGCTTTTCGTCGTCAAATTGAACAAATGCAGCAGCGTGAGCACTAATGCACATCTGCTTCCATTTTTATCATGAGTGATTACATGTCTGAGTTAGATCAAGTGACGTTGCAGCAGCATCAACAGTGGATGCGGCGTGCAATTGCATTGGCACAGCAGGGGCAATACAGCACTCGTCCCAATCCCAATGTGGGCTGTGTGATTGTCAAAGACGGTCAATTGGTTGGTGAAGGTTTTCATCCAAAAGCGGGTCAGCCGCATGCAGAAGTCTTTGCAATGCGTGATGCAGGTGAGGCCGCACGTGGCGCAACCGCTTATGTGACTTTGGAGCCTTGCGCACACTATGGACGTACGCCACCTTGTGCCAAAGGCTTGGTGGAAGCAGGTGTTGCTCAAGTCATTGTGGCATGTCCCGATCCGAATCCATTGGTTGCGGGTAAAGGTGTACAAATCTTACGTGATGCTGGCATTGAAGTGATCACAGGTATTTGTGAAGCAGAAGCACATCAATTGAATTTGGGCTTTTTAAAAGCCATGGCGACGGGCATGCCTTATGTTCGGCTCAAAGTCGCATCGAGCCTAGATGGGCGTACTGCCATGGCCTCGGGTGAGTCTAAGTGGATTACCGGTGCGATGGCGAGACAAGATGTACAGCATTGGCGTGCGATATCAGGTGCTGTGATTACTGGTATTGAAACAGTATTAGCCGATGATTGCTTACTCAACGTACGTCATCTCGATGACGCTGTTGACATGCGTAACGTGGTTCAGCCGAAACGTATCGTGCTAGATCGTCAAGGCCGCTTGCCATTAAGCGCAAAAATATTGCAGCAACCTGAAACCGTGATGGTCATGGGGCCATATCGTCAGGAACTTGCTGACTTGGGCGTGGTACAATTTGAAATTCAGCCTTTGGCCGATCTGTTAGCAGCATGCGTTCAACAGTTCCAAATTTATGATGTACTTGTGGAAGCCGGTGCGACACTTTCGACCGCTTTCTTACAAGAACATTTGATCGATGAAATGATCAGTTATGTTGCACCGACCTTGTTGGGTCAGTCAGCACGTGCGATGTTTAATGCGGAATTTGACCGCATGGCAGAGCAGCTTCGATTTAAGCTGAAAGATGTCACTCAATTGGGTGATGACATTCGCTTAAGGTTAATCCCTTCTCAAGAGACGCTATGAATTCAGAGTCTACGGTTTATCACAAACGTCGTCATGCGGCTCGTACCACAGACGAATATCTTTTCCATCAGTTGGTTCCTTATTTGGGAAACAAACGCCGTCTATTACATCTGATTTTAGAAGCACTTGAGCAAACGGGAACCTTAAAACGCGAAGATGGTCGTGCGCCGATATTTGCTGACTTTTTTGCAGGCTCGGGTGTAGTGTCACGGTTGGCACGTCAAAACGGCTATCGTGTTATTGCCAATGACTGGGAACCCTACAGCCACGCCTTGAACAGCGCGATTCTCTCTTGCGTTGAAGCACCAGGGTTTAAAGAGTTGGGTGGCTATCAGAAAGCGATTGATTATCTGAACCGTTTGCCAGAAGTGAAAGGTTGGGTGACCCATAACTTGTGTCCACGTAATGATGAAATCTACGATCCTGCACGTGACCGTTTATTCTTTAAACGCCGTAACGGTATGCGTATCGATGCGATTCGTCAGCAAATTGCAACTTGGCAAGCTCAAGGCGCGATTGATGATGTGGAAATGAGTGCTTTGTTAGCGCCGTTATTGTATTCAGCAAGTTTTGTCAGCAATACCAGCGGTGTATTTAAAAGTTTCCATCATGGTTGGGGCGGTAAAACCCAAGCAGCCTTAGATCGTATCGGTTCATTGTTATGGCTGACCCCAAGTCGTTTTTGTGAAATTGGTGATCCGAAAAAACCCGCCGCTGAAATGTGGTGTGTCGACGCACAGCATTTGGCTAATCAAATGAGTGGCTTTGAAGTGGATGTGGCTTATCTCGATCCACCGTATAACCAGCACGCTTACAGCAGTAACTACCATGTGTTGAATGCTTTAACGTTATGGGATCAGGTGGATTTACCAACACCAGACACCAAGGGTTTTAAGAGCGGAATCGATCGTGCATGGCGTAAAGAACGTCCAAGTCCGTATAATTCTTCGAAGCATGCGAAAGAAGCTTATGAAAAATTATTAGAAACCATCAATGCACGTTACATCCTGACGAGCTATTCAACCGATGGTAATATCAGCGCCACAGATTTATTACAAGCCAATTTAAAACGTGGCCGAGTAAGCTTATTGACGCAAGATGTACCACGTTACCGCGTGAGTAAGCAGCGTCAGTCTGAACGTGCACGCGTACTAGAGTTTATTGTCATCACGGATACGCATGCCAAATCAGGTCCACCGATCCGTCAGTTGTTGAGTCAATTGCACCATTTTGCAGAGTTAGGTGGTGTAGATACATCTGGCGTGAGCACGCAACTTGATTTGTGGTAAAAATCATCGCCCCATATTTTTCAGGGATTGAACATGTTTACAGGCATTATTGAAAGTCTAGGTAAAGTTGAAAGCATTCAAAACGTGGGTGGCGATGTCCGCTTGCGTATCCAGACAGATTTAGACATGTCGGATGTGCATTTGGGGGACTCGATTGCCACCAATGGCATTTGCTTAACCGTGATCGACTTTGGCAGTAATTGGTATGCAGCCGATGTTTCACGTGAAAGTTTAAATCGGACCACCTTGGAACATTGGAAAGCAGGGCAGGCGGTAAATGTGGAAAAAGCCATGTTGCCGACCACGCGTTTTGGTGGACATATTGTCAGTGGTCATGTCGATGCCGTGGGTGAAATCACTCAAGTTCGTTCAGATGCACGTTCAATTTATTTTGAAGTGACCGCACCGAAAGAAATTGCACGCTATTTAGCAGAAAAAGGCTCTGTGACCGTAGACGGTATTAGCCTGACGATTAACCATTTACGTGGCAATGTGCTGAGCTTAAATTTAATTCCGCACACGGCTGAACGAACCAATATCGGTACGTGGAAAGCTGGGGCTAAAGTGAACTTGGAAGTGGATGTTTTAGCACGTTATATTGAGCGTTTATTGCTCGGAGATAAAGCCGCTGAGACCACAGCGCAATCTAAAATTAGCTTAGATTTTCTCGCTGAAAATGGCTTCTTGAAATAAGTTGATACCGAAGAAAACCAAACAGTCTGATTGAAAAATTAGACTGTTTTTTTATTTTTGGTGATAATGCGTCGCGGAATGACATATATGATGAATAATCAGACAGGTGATAATGATTGATTTCTTACTGAATCTGGAACAGTGGTTACCCATGTTATTGGAAAATTATGGTGTGTGGATTTATGCCATTTTATTTCTGGTGATATTTTCAGAAACGGGTTCAGTATTTATGTTCTTCCTGCCGGGAGACAGCCTATTGCTTGCCATTGGCGCATTATGCTCAACGACGGAAGTGGTGCATTTACACACCATGGGGTTGATGTTATTTGTCGCATCAGTCTTGGGCTACTGCGTCAATTACTACACGGGCAGCGTGCTAGGCATTAAGTACTTTAATAAGCACACACGTTACTTTAAGCCCGAATATATGGTCAAAACCAATAAATATTTTATGAAGCATGGTGGTAAAACGATTTTAGTCGCACGCTTTGTACCCTTTGTACGTTCTTTTGCGCCTTTTGCTGCTGGATCTGCACGCATGAACCTTGGCACATTTATGTTCTATAACGTGCTAGGTGGTTTCATCTGGATTGGATTATTACTCGGTATCGGTTATTTCCTAGGACATACCGTTTCTGCAGTTGCAGATTTGGTCTAAGCCAAACTTAGACATAAAAAAAGCCCACAGTTGTGGGCTTTTTTTATGGAGTAGATGACCACTTAGTGTTTTGTAACGGTCACTACATCAAGGGTTTGAAAAATCGAGCTGTGGGGCAGTTGCTGAATGCTAAAACCACCTTTTTCTGATTCACGGCTGAGATAAACCGAAATACTGTGAAAGTCTGAATGACTCAGCCAAAGATCTTTGGCACGAATGTCCCATTGTTCTCCAGCAGATAGAGAGGATATTTTCTGGGTAATCTGGTGAATGATGTCCATATTGAATTCCCATCTGGATGCATGATTATATTTTTAGGATGACTGAAGCATTGTGTTTTGAGGGACAATGCTTCAGTCATATGAACATCATGTTGCAAATACATGTCAGTTTAATGACAGTGACCAGATTTCGATGGGCGGCTTAAGATGCTTGGGACGATGTAGATTCTGTCGAAAAATTGGAGTTTTCTAAGATATAGTCAATTTCTTCTTGTGCGGCAGCTTTCAATTTTGCACGGAAATCACTGATGGCCATTTCGATTTGCGTTTCTGCCTCAAGTTCCAAACGCACGCGTACACTTTCAAGTTCTGACAACATCTGTCCTTCGCTGACCGATAAGCTTTGGCTTAATCCCGCTAAACCCGTTTCAGGGTTTTTATGATAGCGAGCAGCATAGTGTTGTACTTCACGATCAAGATTATGCTGCATCATGGTGAGCGCTTGCGTTTGTGCAGCAAAGCGTAACTCTTCGTCACGTTTCAGTTGTTCTGCATAGGCTTGTTCAGCTTCACGTTTTTCTTCTAAGGCTTTTTCTAAAGCCAGTTGTTTGCGAATACGAGCATCTTCTATCAACTGTGCTTTTAAATCTGCATAGGCAGACTCAATTTTGTCAAAAGACACTTGCTGTTGCTGTTGGTCATTGACTAGCCATTGTTGAATGTCTGTGCTTGGATTGAGTACATCGCAAACGCGACCAAGGTCATCAATAAAGGTCTGACGAATAGCTTCAGGTACTTTTAACCAGCGCTGTTTAAAGTCTGGACCGACATTCAATGCCATGGTGCATCTCCTTGCAAATATGGTAAAACCAATATCACGTTAAAGTTTATGGGTCTGTGGTTGAACGCCCAAACGTCGATATTGTTTATATTTTTCACGCCCGATAATTTTAGCGGGTTCGTTATTTTCAATAATTTCGATAATGTGACTAAAACTTGCGAACTGTTCAAGTGCTTGATCGTTAAAATTAAACACAATCCAGTCGGCTTGCTCAGGCAATTGGGCAGAAATACAGACCGTTGCCTCGGGTTGATCGATACCATGGGGAATGAAACCTGTGTGATCGAAACTCCACAGGCGTTCATCAAGTTGTTGCTGTAAGTCTGGGTCAGCACAATGTAGCCAAATACGTACAGGCTGACGCAGGATCTTACGGCATAAACGACAAGTGCTTTCGACTTGTCGTTCAGGACTTTTTTCAAATAAATAAAAGCTAACTTTAGCCATTCGCTTGAACACGATTTGCCAAGAATTGCATTAATAATGGTACAGGACGACCTGTTGCGCCTTTATTTGCACCAGAGTTCCATGCAGTCCCAGCAATGTCTAAATGCGCCCAACGATATTCACGCGTAAAGCGTTGAAGGAAACATGCAGCGGTCACAGAGCCTGCTTTTGGACCACCAATGTTGGCAATATCTGCAAATGGAGAATCAAGTTGTTCTTGATAATCTTCAATTACTGGCATGCGCCATACGCGGTCAAAGCTGTGTTGACCCGCAGCAGTCAATTCAGCCGCAAGTTCATCATCCGGAGTGAACATACCGGTAAGGACTGAACCTAATGCCACAACACATGCACCAGTGAGGGTTGCAATATCAATCACCAGTGCAGGATTAAAGCGTTTTACATAGGTCAAGGTATCGCACAGAACCAAACGACCTTCGGCATCGGTATTTAAAATTTCAACGGTTTGACCGCTCATGGTGGTTACGATGTCGCCCGGGCGAGTGGCATGACCAGACGGCATGTTTTCTGCAGCAGCAATTGCGCCGACCACATGAATCGGTAATTTCGCTTCACACAGCGCACGGATGGTACCCAAAACTGATGCAGAACCGCACATGTCGAATTTCATTTCGTCCATGCCCGCACCTGGTTTAAGTGAGATACCACCCGTATCAAAAGTCACACCTTTACCAACAAGCACCACTGGCGCTTCTTCACGGTTTGAAAGGTATTCGATGGTAATAATACGGCCTGGACGGTCAGAACCTTTGCTCACAGCAAGGAAAGCACCCATACCGAGATCAGCCATTTGCTGTTCATCGAGTACAGTCACTTTGAGTTGATCTGGGAATTCAGCTGCAAGCGCTTGAGCTTGTTCGGCTAAATATTCAGGGAAACAGATATTGCCCGGACGGTTACCTAGGTCACGGGTAAAGCTCTGACCTGATTGCACTGCAGAAATTAAGTCAAGCTGTGCAGTGGTTAATGGACTTTCAGCAGCGATTAAATGGATCTGCTCCAAAACAAATTCATTTTTCTTAGACTTGTATTCATCAAATGCATAAGCCGCTTGCGTCAGGCTAAGTGCAAATAAATAATGTTGTTCTTGTGGTAGGGCAGAGATATCGACACTGATCTGTTTGAATTTTTTTTGTGACGCTTTAATAATGGTTTGTGCAATTTTTGCAAATTTATTGACCTGTAATTCAGCAACTTTGCCGAGGCCTAAAAGAGCGCTATTGCGACAAGCGGCAATGTTCGCCACCAAAGGCAGGCTTTCATTGAGTGCTGCTTTAAATTGAGTTGCTTCAATTAAATTATCTAAATCATTGATTTGATATGAAGTAGCTGCATTTTTAACGTGCTCAGAATCTACTAATATCAACAAATATTGGCTGGACGCATTCGCTTGGAATGACGTATTAATAGAAAGTTTCATGTGCGGTATTTATGCCTTTTTAAATTTATAAACCATTAAACCATTGAAACATTTATATGAATAGAGTTTCAATGAGCAACAAGGGTATAGGTTTTATATTTTCTACATTCGGGTAAACTAACGCTAGTTTTTATTGGCCCTATTTTTGGAAGAATTAATTTGATTATTCGGCGTTATCTGGTCAAGCAAGTGGTGTCGACATCACTGGTTGTGATTGCCTTATTGACCTTGATCATGATGGGTGGTCGTTTGATCAAGTACTTTGGTGTGGCGGCGCAAGGTCGTTTAGATGCAAGTATTTTATTTAGCATTATTGGCTACCGTTTGCCTGAATTTTTAACCTTAATTCTTCCGCTCGGTTTCTTTATTGGTCTGATGTTGGTCTTTGGTCGTCTGTATGTCGATCATGAAATGGCTGTACTCAATGGTAGTGGTGTCAGTCGCAATCAATTGTCACGTTTATTGGTGCCAATGACCGTGGTCTTTATGGCTGTTCAAGCATTTTTGATGCTGTGGGCATCGCCTTGGGGCATCCGTCAGTTTGAAGCATTAACGACTTCGCAAGCGGTACGAACAGGCTTTGACTTGGTTCGACCGAAAGAGTTTATTTCCTCTGGGCCCTATACCATTTATGCAGGCGACTTGTCAGAAGACCGTAAAAACTTAAAAGATATTTTCTTCTATCAGCGTGCAGAAAAAGAGGGTAAGCCTGATGTCATTATTTTGGCGAAGGAAGCGACCCGCGTCGAAGTGCCCGATGATAATGCCAATGTGGTGGATTTGGTTGAAGGCCGCCGTTACGAAATCTATCCGGGGCAACCGCGTTATTCTCAAGCTGAATTCCAAAGTTATCGTTTACGTTTAGAAAATGATAAAGAAGCAAAATTTGAAAGTACCGAAGTAGAAGCTTTACCAACCTCGAAGTTATGGGATAACCGTCATGATCCTGTGGTTGCCAGTGAACTCGGTTGGCGAATTTTTGTGCCGTTCGCTATTTTGGTGGCGTTATTGCTTGCCACCGCTTTGTCTGAGGTCAGTCCTCGTCAAGGGCGTTACCTAAAACTGTTCCCAGCCTTACTTATTTTTGCCAGTTTAATCGTGGCTTTAATGGCGATCAAAACGCGGATCAGTAAAGATGAAATGGGGATTTGGGCTTATCCAATGGTCTTAGTGATTTACGGTATTGCAGCAGCATTGTTCTCGCGTAAACAAAAATTAGCGCCCAAAATTAAGAAACAAATTCAGCGAGTGAGGTCTTAAAATGTTGGCACGTCGTATAGTTGCAAAACATGTGACCAAAACTACTGCTTTAGCCATGCTTGGTGCGACAGCGGTATTGGCTGGCTTACAAGTGCTTTTTACTTATTTAGGTGAATTGGGCTCGCTGAAAGAAGGCTATAACGCATGGAATGCTTTGCAGTATGTGTTATGGAGTTCACCGAATTATTTATATGAAATTTTACCGATTTCAGCCTTGATTGGCGCGGTACTGGGTTTAGGGACTCTAGCTTCAAACAGTGAATTGATTGTGATGCGTTCGGTCGGCATCAGCCTTTGGCGGATTGTGGGCTGGGTGATTCGTTCGGCACTCATTTTGGTAGTTTTATCCTTTGCATTAAGCGAATGGGTCATTCCCTATACTAATGAACAAGCCAAAAGCGTCAAAAGTCACCGCACTGCGGCTGAGTTGGGTGAAGTCAAAGGCTATTGGTCGCGTGAAGGTCAGCGCTTTATTTATATTGACTATGCCAATTCGCAAGGTCAAATTAAAGATGTTCAGGTTGTTGATTTTGATGAAAAATATCGTTTGCGAGGCACTTTGGATGCGGAGCAAGGGAATTTTGTCAACAATGGCTCTTGGTCGCTACAAAATTCAACCCAAGTCGATCTCTTAGCGACGGGTGATGCCGTCTCGAAGAAAAATGTTGAACAGCCGCTTTCATTGGCGTTGCAACCTAAATATGTGCATATGGTTACCATTGACCCTGAAGACCTATCACCGAGTCAATTGGTGAGCTTTATGAGCTATATGCATGAATATAGCCAAGTCCCGAAAACTTACCAATTGGCGTTTTGGCAAAAGTTTGGTTCACCCTTTGCTTTAATTGCCTTGGTGGTGATCGCGTGTTCATTTATTTTTGGACCTTTACGTCAACAGTCGATGGGTTTCCGCTTGGTGATTGCCTTATTTGCTGGACTGGGTTTTTACTACTTACAAGATTTCTTGGGTTATGCAAGTTTGGTGTACGCGCCATCGCCTGCATGGTTCGTCTTTATACCAATTATTTTGATGTTTGTAGCGGGTGGCTACTTGCTGCATCGCGCACGTTAAGTGCATGCAAGATTGAGTAAAACAATGTTGATGACCTAGATAAACCATGGTTGTCACATAGAGTCTTCACCGAAAATTCGGTAAGATAGTATGATTAATTTATAAACGAAAGAGTGTTCATTATGACGGATGCAACTGCTGGCAAAATCCCACACGTATTGGTAATTATGGATGGTGTGGGTCATCGCGAAGCGGTCGAGGACAATGCCTTTTTAGCAGCAAAACGACCTAACTTGACTGCAATGCAGGAAAAGCATCCGCATGGATTGATTTCAGGCTCTGGCGAAGACGTTGGTTTACCTGATGGACAAATGGGTAACTCTGAAGTGGGCCACATGAACCTTGGTGCAGGACGTGTGCTGTATCAAGACTTTACTCGTATTACCAAAGATATTCGTACCGGTGCATTCTTTGAACATGACGTATTAGTCGATGCGGTTGAAAAAGCCAAAGATGCCAATGGTGCAGTGCACATCATGGGCTTATTGTCTGAAGGTGGCGTGCATTCACATGAAGATCACATTGTGGCGATGGCTGAATTGGCATTAAAACGCGGTGCAAAAGTTTATCTTCATGCATTCCTTGATGGTCGTGATACACCGCCAAAAAGTGCTCAGCCTTCTTTAGAAAAATTAGATGCATTATTTGCGCAATATCCAGGTCAAGGTCGTATTGCCACCATGATTGGTCGCTACTTTGCAATGGATCGTGACAACCGTTGGGATCGTGTTGAGCAAGCCTATCGTCTTTTAACTGAAGGTGAAGCAGTGCGTACAGCAGCGACTGCTGTTGAAGGTCTAGAGCAGGCTTATGCTGCTGAAGAATCAGATGAATTTGTGAAAGCGACGCGTATTGGTGATTTAGCACCGATCCAAGATGGTGATAGCGTTGTCTTCATGAACTTCCGTGCTGACCGTGCGCGTGAAATTACCAAAGCTTTTGTTGAAAAAGATTTTGCAGGTTTTGAACGTAAAGTGGTTCCCGCTTTATCAAAATTTGTCATGTTGACACGTTACCAAGCAACAATTGATGCACCTGTGGCTTATATGCCAGAAGCGTTGCATAACTCGATTGGTGAATACCTGTCTAATTTGGGTAAAACACAACTGCGTATTGCTGAAACTGAAAAATATGCACACGTTACTTTCTTCTTCAGTGGTGGTCGTGAAGATGAATATCCGGGTGAAAAACGTATTTTAATTCCATCACCAAACGTTGCGACTTATGACTTAAAACCAGAAATGAGTGCTTATGAAGTCACTGATGAGTTGGTTGCCGCAATTAACTCAGGTGAGTACGACTTACTCGTGGTGAACTATGCCAATGGTGATATGGTTGGTCATACTGGTGTGTTTGATGCAGCAGTCAAAGCAGTTGAGGCCGTAGACACGTGCTTAGGTCGTGTATATGAAGCTGTGATGGCAAATAAAGGTCACATGTTAGTGACCGCCGATCATGGTAACGTAGAGCAAATGCAGGATTACCAAAGTGGTCAGGTGCATACTCAACATACCACTGAACTTGTGCCGTTTATCTATGTTGGCCCGACCAATGCAACAATTGCAGAAGGTGGTGTTTTGGCTGACGTAGCACCGACACTTTTAACGCTTATGCACATTCCTGTACCAACAGAAATGCAAGGTCGTAACTTGATTACTCTTGAAGCTTAAAATGTAAGGAAGCATGAATGACTAAAGCACACTGGATGTCAGTTGTAAGCCTTACAGCCTTGCTGCTGTGTTCTAGTCATTCGACATGGGGAGCCGACAAAGCAAAGTCGGCTTTCGATGAATTTGATGGCAGCTATGAACAAAGTTATGCCGAAGTACCTGTCGAATCGATCCAACAATTTGTTCAAATCTATGGCATTGTCAAAGAAAATTATGTCGTTGAAAAAAATGACGATGCATTATTCCAACAAGCCATCAAAGGCATGGTCAGTGGTTTAGACCGCTATTCACGATATCTTTCACCTGAAGACTATAAGCAGCTTTTGCAATACACTGAAGGGGATATTGCGAGTGTCGATTTCAATTTGCGCTTTGATGTAGGTTTACAGCAATGGGTCATCACCAATTTAAAGCCTGATGCCGATTCAGCAAAGCTAGGTCTGAAAAATGGCGCGGCGGTGTTTAAAATTGATGATCAAGAACTCAAAAAACTTAATCAAGATCAAGTGCGACACCTGCTCACAGGCAGTATCGGCTCGACGCTGAATCTACAGTTGATAACTGCAAGTCAACCGGTCAATTTGGTCAGAAACACTAAAGTTGAAACAGATATAGAATCTAAATTATTAAATAATCAGGTTTTAGTTTTACACGTAAAAGTTTTTCAACAAGATACAGCCAATGAAATTAAGCGTTTAATTGAAAGTCATGGTTCACGTGTCAAAGCTGTATTGTTTGATTTAAGAAATAACCCCGGTGGGTTATTGTCCGCAGCAGTGGAGTCTGCCGATTTATTTTTGAATCAGGGCATTATTGTGTCGACTCGAAGTCGATCTGAAGGTGACCAACAATTTCAGGCTTTACCGAGTTTTGAATTTCAAAATATGAAAGTTGGTATTTTAATCAACAATCGTTCTGCTTCTGCCGCAGAGGTCTTTACCGCAGCATTAAAAGAGCATAAACGTGCATGGGTAGCGGGTGAGAAAAGTTATGGTAAAGGTGTGGTTCAAAAACTATTTCCATTGAGTAATGGTGCAGCTTTACAAATGACTGTGTCGCAATATCTGACACCGAATGGCAAAATGATTGAAGGAATTGGAGTGCAGCCAGACTATAACTATCCGCTACAACATGATGCACGTGAAGATCACTATGTCGATCATGTTGCAGAGTTATTGCTGAATCAAAAATAAACAGCAATACGCTTGAAAACTTTTACTCTTCGTCTTCAGTATCTAAGCCGAATTTTTTCAACCGATAGCGCAATGAGCGGAATGACATGCCTAATTTTTTTGCGGCAAGGGTTCTGTTCCAGTGAGTCAAATTCAACGCATTCATGAGCACTTCTTTTTCGATATTTTCTAAAAAAAGCTCTAAACCTTCTTCAGGCAGTTTACGAGGAACGACACTTTGTTCATTGCTGTTTGCACCTAGCTGAGCAGATTCATTCATAGCTGGAGATGAATTGAACTGAGCACTCGGCTGTCTTAATGGAGCACTTTGCAGATGTTGAAGGTCAATTTGCTCATCATCGCAGAGGGTCATGGCACGTTCGATAATATTGCGGAGTTCACGCACATTACCCGGATAATATTGGTTGAGTAGGAAATTTTTCGCTCGTTCAGTCAGAGGCTTAGTGGCAATTTCCCATTCATGGCTAATTTTTTGAATAAAATGTTGCGCCAATAAGAGGATATCGTCGCCACGTTCACGTAAGGCAGGCAACACTAAATCCATCACATGGATACGGAAGAATAAATCTTGGCGGAATCGACCTTGTTGGACAAGAGCTTCTAAGTCCTGATGACTGGCACTGATCACACGGAAATCAACATCAATTTCACAGTCTGAACCTACGGGGCGAATACGTTTTTCCTGTACCGCACGTAGCAGTTTAACTTGCATGGCTAAAGGTAATTCGGCAATTTCATCCAGAAATAAGCTACCACCATGTGCAGATTGAATCAGACCTTGCTTGTCTTGGGTGGCACCACTAAAGCTGCCTTTTTTATGGCCAAAAAGTTCACTTTCCATTAACTCTGTGGGAATTGCCCCACAGTTAATAGCAATAAAGGGCCCTTCATTACGGTTGCTTAAACGGTGAACCAGATTGGCCACGACTTCTTTACCCGTACCAGATTCACCCGTAATAAAAACAGGTGCTTGTGAACGTGCAATTTTCTTTAGAGTTCGACGCAATTGCTGGATTGGGAGCGATTCACCAATCAACATTTTATGCTCTAAAGCATCTTGCGAAGTAATGTCTTCGTCCAAAGGCTTATTCAGGGCTTTTTGTAGCAGTTGTTCAAGATGTTTTGGATTGATCGGTTTGCTGACAAAGTCGAAAGCTCCCGCCTTTAATGCGGCAATGGCAATATCCATGTTGCCATAGGCTGTTAGCACAGCAACTGGAAGGGCAGGACAGTGTTCATTCATCCAATCTAAAAGCTGTAGACCATTACCATCGGGTAAGTTGAGATCGGTTAGGCAGGCATCGTAGCTATAGGTAGACAAGGCTTTTTTAGCTTCGTCGAGGCGATGTGCAACATGCGTTTTAACCCCCATCCTTGATAAAGACATTTGCATCAGCATACATAAGTCTTCTTCGTCATCAACTAACAATACCAGTGGTTGTGAATCCACAGTTTTCCCCTAAAAACAATTAAATAACAGCTTGTAAGCACTCAATCCTAAAGCAAGCTCCCTGTTTTTGTTCTACATAGGAAAGCTGTGCTTGATTCGCTTCACAGAAGCTATGAGCAAGATATAATCCTAAACCAGTTCCAGTGATTTCGGTACTAAAAAATGGTTGAAATAACTGTGCGCGGTTTTGTAAAGCAACCCCATGACCGAAATCTCGGACATCGATTTGGACTTTTTTCTGATCTGTACGCGCCACCACTTCGATATACGACATGTCCGGATTGTTATGGCGAATCGCATTACGAATCAGGTTGATTAAAATTTGTCTGAACTGTGCCTCATCAAAATCGATCAAAGTTTTGGCTTGTACATTGAGTCGAATGTTCTGTTGAATGTCTGCCAGATCTTCATGCAGGAACAGAGGTAAAAATTGTTCTAAATTCAGGCGAGTAGGGTGGGTTTCTTTATTACGCACCATATTTAGCGTGTCTTGAATAATTCGGTCAATCCGCACTGCTTGACGTGAAATCATATGATTCAACATGTGCTGTTGTTCGGTATCACTTTGCGGATATAAATCATTGGCATGCACAATTGCAGCTAAAGGATTGCGAATTTCGTGGGCAATACTGGCGGAGAGTTGACCTAAAGCGGCTAATTTTAATTGTTGCACTTGCTGATTGAGTTTTTGTGCATCTTGTAAAATCAGCAAGGTCAGCATTTGATGCGGCACAACGAGTTTTTGTACGAGTACCTGAATGTGGTATTGGCTTTGCTGCGATTCAAATTGGAATTTTTCCCCGCTTTTTAAATCTTCAAACTTGAGTAATTCAAATAAGTCGGGCTGCGTGGTATACAGCGGATATTGGTCATGATGATAAGAATTTGGCATGCCGAGTAAATGGCATGCAGCAGGATTACTCAACACCACATGACAGTTTTCATCCAAAACCAAATAGCCCGTGTCAATCTGCTCTAAAATATAGCGATTAATGTTTTGTAGCCGATGGAGCTCTAAGGATTGCGAAAAATTCAGATTTTCTAATAACTGGAAACGTTTCACGGCAATTTGCGCACTGCCATACACTACACAAAATAAAAAAGCCAAAATCGCACTGTTGGTTAAATTTTTAAGTGAGGTAAATTCAAGAATTGAACCTAAAAACAGTTGATATACTACACAGATCACAGCGATGAGGGTAATGACCAAAGCTTTTTGGGCATCTAATAATAGGGACGCTGCAAAAATCGTAATCACAAACAGCAAACTCAAATGTAAATTGGGTCCATCGATGGCTAAGGTCAGTAAGCTCAGCGAAATCACATCTACGATGAATAACAGCAGTAGCTGGTTTGGAATACGGACTTTGAAGCGTCCAAGCGACATGAATTGAATGCTGGTAAACAGCAAATAAATCGTCAATACATATAGGTATAAACGTGGGTATTCATAATCTGAACTGAATTGAGTGTAGGTCAGTAAAAAGACCAGTAACAGACAGGCACTGATGATAAAGCGATAAGCACTGTACCAAAGGCCTAAATGATACTGGTTCAATTCACTATGAATTGAACGCTGTGTCATAAGTAACAGGATGTACGTTGTGTTAAGGTTTGATTAACCCGTAGCGAATCGCCAAGTGAGTTAGTTTGACATCACTATCAATATTCAGTTTTTCAAAAATGCGGTAACGGTAGGTATTCACTGTTTTAACACTAACGAATAATTTATCAGAAATTTCTTGCGCACTAATACAATTGACCACCATCATGGCAACTTGCATTTCACGCTCAGACAGGGCGTCAAAAGGTGATTGTTGTGTATCAGACAAATATGAGCTGGCCAGTTGTTCTGCAATGTCTGCACTGAAATATTTGCCGCCTTGCATCACTTTATTAATCGCACGGACCATTTCATTAACTGGTGCACCTTTGGTGATATAGCCTTTGGCACCTGCTTTTAACAATAAAGACGGGTAGGGTTCTTCAGCAAGTCCACTGACGGCGAGGACTTTTGTATCTGGCGCTGTTTGAAGTAGGCGACGTGTGGTTTCTACCCCCCCGATCCCCGGCATATTGACATCTAATAAAACAACATTTGGATGGTGTTGGCGAACAAGTGTAATCGCATCTTCACCAGATTCGGCTTGTCCAATGACTTGGATATCTGCATGGTCTTCGAGCATACGGCAAATACCAGTACGGACTAATTCATGGTCATCTACCACCAAAACTGTGATCACCTACACTCTCCCTCAAATCAAAATCTGTTTTTTTTGTTACATAAAGCAAAATAAGCTTGCAATGAAACGACAAAATTAGCAATCCTATTCTTATATGAAATGAAAAACTTCATACACAATGTGTGAGCAAAAAATGTTCGTAGTTGTGACCAATGTACGGCATATTGCTGGTCTTGCGCAAATGTTTAGTATCCTGAGTTGAGTGAGCAATGGTGAAAAAATTAAATAAATCCTTCATGCACGTTTTGGGCATGTCAATTTTATTCAGTATGAGCAGTTTCAGTTCTGCTGAAATTGTGATGAATAGTGCTGCAAATCAGCAGTCAAATATTAGCTGGTCATCTGAAGATGCAAACCAGTTACTCAACGGTGACGTGTCTTATAGCGCTGAAGAGCCATCTCCTCAAGGGTCAACGAAAGTGACTACTTCTGTACGTAGTACAGGCGGCGTGGTACAGACAGCACCATCGAAAACGGTCCGTATTATTGATACCAATCAATACGCAGGACAGCCCTCTGTAAATGCGCGTGCAGCACTGGTTATGGATGGTCAAACTGGTGAAGTGCTATATAGCAAAAATAGCAATACCGCTTTACCGATTGCATCAATTACCAAACTCATGACAGCAGTAGTGATTTCAGATGCCCGATTAAACATGTCTGAAAAGATTACCTTACAACAGTCTGATTTCTCATGTTCAGGTTGTAAAAGCTCAAGTTCAACGCTGCGTGCTGGCGACAGTATGAATCGTGCAGAAGCATTGCTGTTTGCTTTGATGAAATCTGAAAACCCAGCTGCTTCGGCATTAGCACGTACTTATCCAGGTGGTCGTTCTGCATTTATTGCAGCGATGAATGCGAAAGCACGCTCATTAGGGATGAACTCGACTCATTATGTGGAATCGACTGGCTTGCACCCAGGCAATGTCGCTTCGGCACGTGACTTAGGTATTTTGGTGAATACCGCTTCGCAGTATGGTTTGATTCGTCAATTTTCAACCACACCAAGTTATGACTTTAATTTGGGCTACCGCGTGTTGAAATCAAACAATACCAATGCTTTAGTACGTAATGGTGGTTGGAATATTAATATTTCAAAAACTGGATTTATTAATGAAGCAGGGCGCTGTGTGGTGATGCATACCACACTGAATAACCGTCCAGCGGTGGTGGTGTTATTGGGTGCGGATTCTTCAGTTGCACGAACCAATGATGCGACTCGTTTAATGAATTGGGCGAGCCAGTTACCAAAACGTATTTAATAAGATTTCAGATTTTTCATTCTTTCGGTATTTGGATTTACTCAACGTTTAAATGCTGAAGTGAATGCAAGATATAAAAAAGCCCTGCAAGAGCAGGGCTTCTTTATTTAGTCAGCATATGAATTACATATTTGACAGAATTGAATCGCGAACTTGATCCATAGTTGCATCAATCGACAACATTACGGCATCTTGGCATTGCTTGATGGCAGTGTCAGGATCTTTTAAACCGTTACCTGTCACAGTACATACGATCACAGAACCTTCAGCAATTTTACCTGCTTTGATGTCACGAATCGCGCCACCGATAGACGCTGCAGAAGCAGGTTCTACGAATACACCTTCGTACATAGACAGTAGACGCTGTGCTTCTAAGATTTCAGCATCTTGAAGTTCATCGAACCAACCTTCTGAATCGCGGACTACTGCTTTAGCATGGTTCCAGCTTTGTGGATTACCGATACGGATTGCAGTTGCTACTGTTTCAGGGTTTTCTACAGGTGCGCCGCGTAGGAATGGTGCCGCACCAGCAGCTTGGTAACCCACCATTGTTGGTAGACCCGCAGGTTTTGGACCTGTGAATTGATCAGTTTCAGGATCATAAACGACTTGTACAAATTCTTCTTTAGGCTGATTCGCCACAGCTTCGGTATAACCCATCCAGTGTGCTGTGATGTTACCCGCATTACCTACAGGTAGGCAGTGGTAATCTGGCGCACGACCTAATTCGTCAACGATTTCGTAAGCAATGGTTTTTTGACCTTGCAGACGGTATGGGTTGATTGAGTTTACAATCGTAACTGGTGCTTGATCTGCAACTTCTTTTACAAGACGCATACCGTCATCGAAGTTACCGTGAATTTGCATCGTTACCGCGCCATACATCATCGCTTGTGCCATTTTACCCATGGCAATTTTGCCTTCTGGGATGAGCACAAATGCTTTAATGCCTGCACGTGCAGCATAAGCAGCCGCTGCAGCAGATGTATTACCTGTAGAGGCACAGATAATTGCTTTAGAGCCTTCTTCAACTGCTTTTGTTACAGCCATGGTCATACCACGGTCTTTAAATGAACCAGTCGGGTTTAAGCCCTCGTACTTCACATAAATTTCAACATTTTTGCCAATAATGCGTGGAATATTCTCAAGCTTAATCAGTGGTGTATTACCTTCGCCCAAAGAAATTGCGCGAGTAGTTGCAGATACGGGTAAACGGTCGCGATAGCGGTCAACTAAACCAGTATAACGATTGGCATTAGACATGATGATGTTCCAATTGTGTGTAGAGCTTGGCGAGAGGAACTGAAATATTCCCCTCGACCCGATTAATTATCAAGCGATTCTAAACGAATTCGTACAATTTCGCCATGAATGACAGGCAATGCTTGAATTTGTTGAAGGGCTTCATCCATTTTAGATTCTTTAACTGGATCAGTCAGAATCACGATAGGAATAAGATCTTTTAAGCGCGGCTGTTGCATGATCGCATCGATGCTGATTCCTGCACGGCTTAAAATCGTAGTGACATCAGCAAGAACGCCAGTTTGATCTTCGGCATTAATACGGATGTAATATCCAGTGGTCATTTCTTCACGTGGAAGAATTGGTAAATCAGTTAGAGCTTCAAACGCAAGCTGTGGAATTGTACCTGCGCCATCTTCGGTATATGAGATGTCACGGACAATATCGACAACGTCGGCAACCACTGCTGATGCTGTCGGGCCTGCACCTGCACCTGCGCCATAGTAAAGCGTTGGACCAACGGCATTGGCTTGAACCAATACGGCATTTTTAACGCCATTTACATTGGCAATCAGTTGGTCTTCAGGGATCAGCGTTGGATGAACACGAAGCTCAATGCCAGTTGCAGCACGACGTGCAATACCTAAATGTTTAATACGGAAACCAAGGTCTTCAGCATATTTGACATCTTGTGCAGTAACTTTGCTGATGCCTTCAGTGAAGACTTTGTCAAACTGGAGTGGGATACCAAAAGCAATAGAAGCCAGCAATGTTAACTTGTGCGCCGCATCGATCCCTTCGACGTCGAATGTTGGATCTGCTTCGGCATAACCGAGTTCTTGCGCTTCTTTGAGAACGTCTGCAAAGGCACGACCTTTTTCACGCATTTCAGTAAGGATAAAGTTCCCTGTACCGTTAATAATACCAGCCAGCCAGTCAATTTTATTGGCTGCCAAACCCTCACGGAGGACTTTAATAATTGGGATACCACCTGCGACAGCTGCTTCATAAGCAATCTGAACGTGATGATCATCGGCCAATTTAAATAATTCATTACCGTGTTCAGCTAATAAAGCTTTGTTGGCTGTGACCACTTGTTTGCCATGAACGATTGCTTCACGAATCACTTCATACGCAGGGTGAATGCCGCCCATAACTTCAACTACAACGTCTACATCGGGTTGACGGACGATATCCAATAAATCAGCACTTTGCTTCACTGAAGCAGGCAGTTCTAAATCAGGACGAGGGCGACGCGTACCCACATGGGTAATTTCAATTTCACGACCGGTGCGACGTTTAATCTCAGCAGCATTTTCTTTTAGTAGTTTAAGGGCACCACCACCCACAGTACCAAGACCGAGGATTGCCAGACGAACTGGTTTCACGTCACACTCCATTTATTTCATCATTGCTTTAAGTGAGTTTAGATCATAGCTAAAAAAACGTTCGGACTCTAGGGTGGAAATCACTTTATTCCCACCCATAAAAAACATTCATTTAGCCTATAAAAATTAGTTATTTAAGCGCACTTTCAAGTTCGGAAGCCGACATGTAAGCACCGATGTGTTTGCCTTCTGCGTTATAGATCGCTGGCGTACCATTCACACCAATATTTAGACCCATTTCATACATGCTACGCACAGGGTTTTGACATGATGCAGGCTCGATTTGCTCACCGGCAATGGCTTTATCAAATGCGGCACGACGGTCTTTGCTACACCAGATAGTTTCCATCATTGGCATGTGTTGTTCACCACGTGGCCAAGCGATATAACGGACTTCAATGCCACGGGCATTAATATCATCCATTTGTTCATGTAACTTATGGCAATAAGGACAGCTGACATCGGTAAACACATAAATCACGTGTTTGGTTTTACCTTTGGCTTTATAAATCAGTAGGTCTTCAGTTTTTAATTGATCAAATAATTTTTTGTTGGCCTCTGCTTGTAGGGTATCGCCTACATTAAAGAGTTGCTTTTCACCTAAACGAACCACGTCGCCTTGGAAAATGTATTTACCATCAGCTGTAGCATAGACCGCAGGCATGCCTTCAAAGCTTACCCAAAACAAATTAGGAACTTCAGTCGCTTTCACCCCAGTGACTTTGGCATTGATATTGGCTTTTTGCAGATTGGATTGCAAAGTATCAATTAAACGCTGCTGAGCATTACGTTCAGATAAATTCGAAGCTTCACCAGTTGCAGGCGTACTTGCCGTTAATGTCGCATCTTTCTTTTCGTCATTATTTGAATTAGAACAAGCCACTAACGCCATACTGGCAACAAGTGTCGATGCGAGAAAAATTTTTGAACGGGTAAATAACATAAACAACCCTTTTCTTTTAGCTTTATCAAACAGGTGAGTAAGCATAGCAAAAAATATCGGGCACAATAGAACTTCTTGGTCTGATATTTCCTGCCGTTAAGCTCTCGGATGATAATCTGAATGTAATTTTTGCATACGAACCTGCGCAACATGGGTATAAATTTGTGTGGTGGATAAGTCACTGTGGCCGAGCAGCATCTGCACTACACGTAAGTCGGCACCGTGGTTGAGCAAATGCGTGGCAAAGGCGTGGCGTAAGGTATGTGGTGATAATTCGGCTTGAATGCCTGCAATGAGCGCATAGCGTTTAATCGCGTACCAAAAGTTTTGGCGACTCATCATTCCACCGAGTTGAGTGAGAAATAAAGCATCGGTTGCGCTTTTGTATAAGACGGGGCGCGCTTCGGCTAAATATTTCTCGATCCATTCCACCGCCATTTGACCTAAAGGAACTAAGCGTTCTTTATTGCCTTTACCGGTAATTCGTAAATAGCCTTGTTTAAGATTGATCAGTTCTAATCTTAAATTTAATAACTCAGAGACACGTAAACCACAGGCATACAGCACTTCGAGCATGGCACGATCACGTAGACCCAATGCGGTGTTGAGGTCTGGGGCATTAATCAGGGCTTCAACATCTGCTTCAGATAAATCCTTTGGTAGGACACGACCCAATTTGGGTGTTTTATGGATTGCAACAGGATTGTCACTGCGTATTTTTTGTTCACGCAAGAACTTGAAAAATGAACGCAGTGCAGAAAGTGAGCGGGCGATCGAGCGTGGACTTTTTCCTTGTTTAGTCAGGCTAAGCAAGACATCTGAAATGTCGTCACTGCTCCAATCAGTCATGACATGCGTATGACACTCACTGCATTGAATTAAATCAGATAAATATGCATTTCGAGTGTGTGGACTGACGGTTTGAGCTATTAAATGATCACGATATCCGTGTAAAAAACTGAGTGATTCTGGAATTTGGACTGGGGTTGGAATACGTGGTTTTTTATTTAACATGTGCCGCTCATTTTCGAAATTAAACCAAGAAATCACAATGGTTTAATGCAATGTAATTTAAAAAAATAGTCGTGTCGATGCTAGATTGTTAAATGAGAATTGAAATCGAATCCGATTTGTTAATTATTCTCATTTGTTTGTATAATATTCAAAATTTTTTAGGGTTAGTTGCGTGCGATTATCTGATTTGAAAGTGAAACAAAGCGCAGTCATTCATAAGGTACATCGTAACCAGAATGGCAACAATGCTCCGGCTGATTTAGTCGCTAGCCGTTTAGAGACTTTGGGTTTTGTTCCCGGAACAAAAGTACAGGTGATTACCAAAGGTATTTTTGGTGGTGACCCGATTTTAATTCAAGTTGGGTTTACTCGTTTCGCACTGCGAAAAGTAGAAGCTGAAAAAGTGGAAATAGCAATGGAAGGGGCATCAGCATGAGTGATGCGTTACGTATTGCCCTCGTTGGTAATCCAAACTGTGGTAAAACTTCATTATTCAATCATTTAACGGGCACACGTCAGAAAGTTGCGAACTATGCTGGGGTAACGGTTGAGCGCAAGGTTGGTCAATTTACGTTGCCATCGGGTAAATCTGTTCGAGTTTTGGATTTGCCGGGGACATATAGCTTAGAAGCGACGAGTCCTGATGAAGCCATTACGCGTGATGTCGTGCAAGGTAAAATTGCAGAAGAAGGGCATCAAGATGTCTTTTTATGTGTAGTTGATGCGACAAACTTAAAATTGCACCTCGGTTTGGTCATGGAAATGATCGATTTGGGTCGTCCAATTTTACTTGTCCTCAACATGATGGATGAAGCACGTCGTCGTGGCATGCAAATCAATACCCAAAAGCTGTCTCAGCGTTTGGGTGTGCCTGTCGTAGAAACCGTTGCTGTACGTAATGCGGGTATTGAAAACTTAATGGGTGCTTTGGATGCTGAAGGTTTCAGAAAACCAGATGCGTCATTAAGTGATACCAATCTTTCTGGGACTAACCACGAAAAAATTGAACAAATTTTAAAAGACGTGGTGGTGTTTGTTGATCATGAAGATAAACGCTCAGACTTTCTCGATAAAATTTTTCTACATCCAGTCTTTGGTTTAATTACCTTAGCGGTGATGATGTTTATTATCTTCCAAGCGGTGTTTGCATGGGCTGCGCCGTTTATGGATGGTATTGAAACCTTCTTCGGTTGGTTCGGTGAATTGGTCGGTGAACACATTTCACATCCACTCCTGAACAGCTTGGTGGTTGATGGGATCATTGCGGGTGCAGGCGGCGTGGTGGTGTTTTTACCGCAGATTTTAATTTTATTCTTCTTTATCTTGGTTTTAGAAGAATCAGGTTATTTACCACGTGCAGCGTTCTTACTAGATAAGTTGATGTTTAAAGCGGGTCTGAGTGGTCGTGCTTTTATTCCTCTGCTATCGAGCTTTGCCTGTGCTGTACCGGGCATCATGGCAACCCGGAGTATTCAAGACCCTCGAGATCGTCTGGTAACGATTTTAGTTGCGCCGTTGATGACGTGTTCGGCACGTTTACCAGTTTATGCTTTGCTGATCTCGGCATTTATTCCACAGCAAATGGTCTGGGGCGTCTTTAACTTACAAGGCTTGGTGCTATTTGCATTATATGCAGCAGGGATTGTGAGTGCCTTAATTGTGGCAACAGTGCTGAAATTCTTCCAAAAAGATAAATCACAGCATGCCTTATTGATGGAACTTCCAAGCTACCGTTTCCCAGATATTAAGAGTGTTTGGATTGGTTTACTGGACCGTGCCAAGATTTTCTTGAAACGTGTCGGTGGCATCATTTTCGCTTTATCGATTTTGTTATGGTTCTTGTGTACTTTCCCGCAACCGCCAGAAGGCGCAACCTTGCCGGATATTGATTATTCATTGGCAGGTATGCTTGGGCATGTATTACAACCGATTTTTGCACCATTAGGTTTTAACTGGCAGATCTGTATTGCCTTAATTCCAGCGATGGCTGCACGTGAAGTCGTTGTGGCGGCATTGGGTACGGTGTATGCCTTGTCTGCAACAGATGAAGATGCCATGTCTCAAGGTCTGGCAAATTTAATTAGTAGCGATGGGTCATTGGGTTGGTCATTGGCAACCGGTCTATCATTATTGGTGTGGTTTATTTATGCGCCACATTGCTTGGCGACACTGGCGACAGTTAAACGTGAAACTGGCTCCTTGAAGACGGTGAGTTTCATGACCATCTATTTATTTGGTTTGGCTTATTTAATGGCATTCATCACGTATCAAATTGCAACACGCTATTTTGGATAGTGAATCTTGAATGGCAAAAGCTGAACAAAGGAGAGAGACATGCTTGAATCAATAATTATTGCGGTATTGGTGATTTGGAGTGCTGTCGTGGTGTTTAAGAAGGTATTTCCAAAAACATCAAACTCAGTCTTCACAACTTTATCTGAGCACTGTGCAAACCGTGGTTGGAACAGTTTAGCCAAATGGTTAAAGCCCAAAATGGTCGCAGGCTGTGCGGGCGGTTGTGGATGTTCAGCTTCGGATAATCCATCTGCAAAAAAAGCTGAAGTACAAGCGGTGAAATGGAAATAAACTCACCGTCAATTGCTTGAAGAAACCGCCCAAGATGGGCGGTTTTTTTACGAGCGGACACAAAAAAACTGCGAGAAAGTGAAAACATAAAAAGCATTCAAAACAGCAAAGTGCTAACATTTTGTCAGATTTAAAAACCGACCAAAAAATGGGGCGAAAATGTTAATACAGCGTGGTGGATTGAAGGTTGTTGCCGGATTAGGGATTTCTGGTGTTTCTGCAGTGAATTTCTTACATAGCCATGGCTACCGCGTTGCAGTCACCGATTCACGAGCAGTCCCACCGGGTCATGATCAAATTCCAAGTGATGTACAAACCAGTTTTGGTCAGTTGGATCAAGATTTATTACTCCAAGCAGAAGAAATTATTATCAGCCCGGGGCTAGATCCAAAATTACCGCAAATTCAGGCGGCCATTGCAGCCAACATTCCTGTGGTTTCAGAAATTCAAATTTTACGTCGTGCGACAGATAAGCCGATTGTCGCAATTACAGGTTCGAATGCGAAAAGTACCGTAACAACTTTATTTGGTCTTATGGCAGCAGATGCAGGCAAAAAAGTGGCAGTGGGTGGCAACTTGGGTCGTCCAGCTTTGGATCTCACCAAAGATGATCCTGAGCTTTATGTTTTAGAGCTTTCAAGTTTTCAATTAGAAACCACGTCGAACTTGGCAGCAGAAGTGGCTGTGGTGTTGAACATGAGTGAAGACCATTTGGACCGTCATGGCGATATGATGGGCTATCACACTGCGAAGCATCGTATTTTCCAAGCGGTGAAAAAAGTGGTGTATAACCGTGATGATTCATTAACACGTCCATTGGTTCCAGATGTCACCCCAATGCAAAGCTTTGGCTTAAATGCACCCGATATAAATCAATTCGGTATTTTACGCGATACTGATGGCACAATTTGGTTGGCACGTGGTCGTGAGCGTTTACTGAAAAGTGCAGACATGTATATTCAAGGGACACATAATGTGGCAAACGCCTTGGCATGTTTAGCTTTGGGTGAAGCGATTGGTTTGCCACTAGAGGGCATGTTGGAAACTTTGAAAACATTTAAAGGTTTAGAGCACCGCTGTGAATTTGTCAAAGAAGTGCATGGTGTTCGTTATTATAATGACTCTAAAGGCACCAATATTGGTGCGACTTTAGCTGCGATTGATGGTCTAGGTGCTGCGATTGAAGCCAAAGGCGGTAAAGTGGCGATTATTTTAGGTGGTCAAGGCAAAGGGCAGGACTTTACTGCGCTGCGTGATTCACTTTCAAAATATGCCAAAGTTGCGGTATTGATTGGTGAAGATCGTCCAATTATTGAAAAAGCGATTGAAGGGACAACCACGCTGATTCATGCTGAAAGTTTGAAACAAGCGGTTGAGCTGTGCCAACAAAATGCGGTAGCCAATGATGTGGTGTTATTGTCTCCAGCGTGCGCAAGTTTTGATATGTTTAAAGGCTACAGTGAGCGTGGACACCAATTTGTTGATTGTGTGAATGCACTCGTTTAAAAGAACGATAAGGAAAGTTGTATGGCTGGGTTGGCTCAGACGACCATAAATAGAATAAATGAAGTTGTAGAGCGTTGGCTTCCTCGGTTATCTGCCGAGGTCAACGTGCGCAATGTTCTGGTGTTCTGTGTTTTGGCATTGTTGTGTATTGGTTCGATCATGGTGGCATCTGCATCGATGCCTTATGCAGAACGCATGCATGAAAATGCCTTTCATTACATTTCACGACACGGTATTTCGATTGCCGCCGCCGCCGCCGCCGCCTATATCGCCTATAAAGTGCCGTTGAATGTTTGGTTTAATAACACTTTCTTTTTATGGATTATCACGATTATCTTACTGGCTGCTGTATTGGCTGTCGGGACAGAAGTCAATGGTTCTAAACGTTGGATTCGGATCGCTGGTTTCACCTTACAGGCTTCGGAAGTTGCCAAAGTCATGATGGCGATATTTACCGCAGACTATGTGGTACGGCGTGCCGAAGAAGTCCGTAATAACATCAAAGGCTTGGTGCGTTTGGCAGTGATTATGGCTGCAACTGTCGGTTTGGTCATGGCTGAGCCCGATTTAGGGGCGACGGTGGTGATTGCCTTAACTATGCTAGGGGTATTCTTCCTCGCAGGAGCACCGTTGATTCAGTTCGCGATTGCTTTTGGTGCCATTATCATGGCTTTTGTGTTCTTGATTTTATTCGAACCTTACCGTTTAGAACGTTTGATGTCATTCTCTAATCCATGGAATGATCCATTGGGAGCGGGCTATCAGTTATCCAATGCCTTAATGGCTTTTGGTCGCGGTGAATGGTTTGGTGTCGGCTTGGGTCATAGTATTCAAAAAATGTCGTATTTACCTGAGGCCCATACCGACTTCATGTTGGCGGTTTTGGGTGAAGAATTTGGCTTCTTTGGGATTTTGACCGTATTGACGCTGTCATTTGTGATGTTGATCTGCTGTATTCGCATTGGTCATCGTGCTTTACGTCATCAATACTTACGTGCAGGCTACTTGGCTTATGGCATTAGTATTATCTTCTTGCTGCAAATTTTGGTGAATGCCGGCATGAACATGGGCATGCTTCCTACCAAGGGTTTGACCTTACCGTTTATTAGTTATGGGGGGTCTTCTCTGATTATCTGTGCGGTTATGGTGAGTCTGATCTTAAAGATCGATGCGACGACCAAAGAAGTAAACCCAAGTAAAGAAGAATCAAGCTTCTAAATTAGTATCTCGTTGCGGATCGGGAGATGCATGGTGGAGGACACTGGCTGGCATCTCCGTTCCACAATGGAGACATTTGACCAAGCTCGCCTTGGCTTTAGAAAGGGGAATCAATGGGATAAAAAATAAAGAAAAATAATTACGTTGCTGTTTTAACTCATACTGAGTTCTGCTTCGGCAGACAGGGCAAGTAAATTGGCTCTTTTCAATGACTTTGGTTTTCGGACCAACTCCAAAAATAAAAAACATTAGGCTCTCCAATGGTCGATTGATCACTTTATTAAAGCATAATTCAATTGAAAATCGAGTGATTGGCTTAGATCAATATTTGGGTTTATTGATAGATTTGAGGCAATGCTGTGCCATGGGGAATTTGTTGAATATCCCACTGCGCAATCGCCTGTTGTAGCATAATACGTGGCGTATCCAAGTCGACTGGCGGTTGGTGTAGGGCTTGCAATGCTTGTTGTAATAAAGGTGCCGCTTGGCTTAAATCAAGAGCTTGAGCCATATTCTGTTTTGACAGTTTTTGTCCCTGATTATTCATTGCCAATGGCAAGTGCATGTATTCAAGGCGCGGATAGCCCAAAACCTGTCCGAGCCAAATTTGACGTTCGGTATTGTCCAAAAGATCAGCCCCACGTACAACATGGGTCATCCCTTGTCGGTAGTCATCCACCACGACAGCAAGTTGATAATTGATAATGCCATCACGGCGTTTTAAGACAAAGTCACCCAAATCCTGTTGCAGATTGGAGCAATGCATCCCTTGTAAGCGGTCGGTAAAACAAATGTTCTGTGCATCGACTTTGATTCGAATAGCCTGATCCTGAAGAGGAAGGCCAAGATTACGACATGTACCTTGATAGATATGATTCGAACCAAGCATTTTTCGGGTGCATTGACAGGCATAGACCAAGCCTTGTGCATGCAAATGCGTAATGACTTGCTCATAAATTTCGAGGCGGTCTTTTTGGAAAATGATCTCGGCATCTGGTTCGAATTGAAATGCATCAATACAACGTAAGATGTGTTCTTCGCTGCCGGGAAATATACGTGGAATGTCGGTATCTTCGATACGAACGACCCATTGCCCCTGATGGGCACGGGCATCGCAGTAGCTTGCGACTGCTGTAATTAAAGAGCCAAAATGCAAAGGGCCGGTTGGCGATGGCGCAAACCGACCCACGTAATGCTCTGCAGCTTTCCCTCCCTTATCTAAAGGGAGGGCTAGAGAGGAATTACTCAACACAGAATTAACCGTTATTTTGCTTCTCTTTGATCTCTGCAAGTGTTTTGCAGTCGATACATAAAGTCGCTGTTGGACGCGCTTCTAGGCGACGTAAGCCAATTTCGATACCACACGTTTCACAGAAGCCGTAGTCATCATTTTTGATCGCTTCAATTGATTGTTCAATTTTACGGATCAGTTTACGTTCACGGTCACGTGTACGAAGTTCAATCGCAAATTCTTCTTCTTGCGTTGCACGGTCGTTCACATCTGGAAGCGCAGTATTTTCGTCTTGCATGGTATTCAAAGTACGATCTACTTCAGACATTAACTCAGCTTTCCACGCCAATAGGATGTGACGGAAATGCTCAAGTTGCCCTTCAGACATGTATTCTTCATTCTTTTTAGGCTGATAAGGTTCAATACCAAATAAGCTTGCAGTAGAACCACCTTCAGTCGCCTTTGGCTTTGATTTGCGCACGCGTTTGGTAGACTTTTCGTCTACTACATCAGTTTGTTCGTCTAAGACTTGATTTTGGTTGTCATTCGCCATGTAGGGCATTCCTCATCATATGCATATATCTATACGCAAAAAATATGGTGATATGCAAGTTTTTTATCCACCCAACACAGAGTTTCCTTCTGTGGGGGTCGTCATCATATAGACTTTTTCTGCTTATTGATAGTCTTTGATGTTTGGATTCTAACTATCACTTTTCCTTTAGAAGCCATAAAGTAAAGCAAAAAAATCAAATTGAAAAGTTAATAACCTGAAATTTCAACATTAATTTGAGGTTGTTTCAATTTGACCCGAACAACTTCAGTTTTAAATTCACCATTATCATTCAGATAGAGTGCACGATACCCTGGTAAAGCCTCATCTAAGGCAAAATTTTCACTATGTGGTTTGAACTGAACACTGGTCGAAGGCGTCGATAAAAACTGAATATTGCGCCATTGATTAGACGAGTCTTGATGTACGTGTCCGCATAGTACAATTTTGACATTGTCATGGCGTGAAAGCACATCTATGAGATGTTCAGCGTTCTTTAGTTTATGCTGATCTATCCAATGCGATTGCATGGCAAAAGGGTGGTGGTGGCATGCCACAATGATGTGTTGCTGTGGGTGTGCTGTGAGTAACTGATCTAATTGTTCCAACTGCTGTTGTGATACCCAACCATCCACTTTTCCTTTAACCGCACTGTTCAGTAAAATCAGACACCAATTGCCTAATGCGATGCAGTGAGCACGATCTTCCTGTTGATGAAATGGGAAGCAAGACGCTTCGTCATGGTTCCCCGGAATCTGATAAAACGGAAACGGCTGCTGTTGCATATATTCGAGATAACGCGCATAGGTACGCTCTACCGGCACTTGTGCAAGATCGCCAGTATGGACAAGCGTATCGATGTGATGATGGTTCAACTGAATTTGTTGAATCACATCGTGAAAACTCTGCTCTGGATTCATGCGGACAAATTCAAGATCTTCCTGATCCATTAAATGTGTGTCCGAGATCTGGATCAGTGTCCAGTCGTATTGTGGTGTATCCCTTAAAGTCATGTCCTTCCCCTTAGACATTCCTTGTAGTATGTATTTGTTGTTGTAACCATTGCAAGGCCATAATGACAGGTGCGTTTTTTAGCCGACCATTGGTTAATAATTCAGGAATATCAGTATAGTTTAAGATATGCAATTGAATATTCTCTCCTTCATCAGGCATGCCAAAGACTCCTCCATGTTCAGGCAGTTCTGCTTCAGCACTATAAAGGTGGAATAATTCCGCGCAGGCACCCGCAGAGGGATAAAAACTAAATAAATGCTGTAGTGCATCTAATTCACAGCCTGATTCTTCCAAACTTTCACGGCGGATGCAGCTTTCAGCAGATTCATCACCATCGAGCACGCCGGCAATAATCTCTAGTTGCCATGGCGAAGTTTCATCATCAATCGCCCCAATGCGGAATTGTTCAATTAAGGCAAATTTTTGTTGTTGATGACTATAGATCAGCACACCTGCTGCTTCAGGACGATGAATCAATTCACGCTGAATGGTTGGAATCATGCTGTCTTGATGGAATAAGCGGTGTCGAAGCTGAACTTTTTCAACTTGAATAAAGCCTTTATAAAGATGTTCACGCCCTTCAATGCTGTAATCTTTTTTGTTATATGTGGCCTGTTTAATAATATTCATAAGCGCTAATTAGGATGAAATCTTCCATTTCATCCTAACCGAGATTTTGTTGAATACAAAAGATTTTTTTTAAGCTTTACACTTTGTGGTACAACTTTTGACCATGTTCATGATAGGCCGCTTTCATGCTTTGTAAACCCGTTTCAATTTCAGGATTAGATTCTGAAGAAAGCTGCATATCTTGCTGATTTTTTGCATAATCTCTCACATTTTGTGTGATTTTCATCGAGCAAAATTTAGGTCCACACATTGAACAAAAATGGGCCGATTTATGTGCTTCTTTCGGCATAGTTTCATCATGCATGCTACGCGCTGTATCAGGGTCTAAGCTCAGATTAAATTGGTCTTCCCAGCGGAATTCAAAGCGTGCTTTCGATAATGCATTATCACGAGCCTGCGCACCGGGATGACCTTTGGCAAGGTCCGCGGCATGGGCTGCAATTTTGTAGGTGATAATGCCGTCTTTGACGTCTTTTTTATCTGGTAGACCAAGATGCTCTTTCGGGGTCACATAACACAGCATGGCGGTGCCATACCAACCAATCATTGCCGCACCAATGGCAGAGGTAATGTGGTCATAGCCCGGGGCAATATCGGTGGTGAGTGGTCCAAGGGTATAGAAAGGTGCTTCTTTGCAAACCGCGAGTTGCAGATCCATATTTTCTTTGATCATGTGCATTGGTACATGGCCTGGGCCTTCAATCATGACTTGTACATCATGCTCCCATGCCCGGTGAGTCAATTCACCTAAGGTGCGTAATTCACTAAATTGAGCTTCATCGTTAGCATCTTGAATACACCCTGGACGTAAACCATCACCTAAACTGAATGACACATCATAGGCTTTCATGATTTCGCAGATTTCATCAAAATGCGTATACAGGAAGTTTTCTTCATGATGCGCTAAGCACCACTGCGCCATGATGGATCCGCCACGTGACACAATCCCTGTTAAACGGTTGGCGGTGAGTGGAACATAACGAAGCAACACGCCTGCGTGAATCGTAAAGTAATCGACACCTTGCTCGGCTTGTTCAATCAGTGTGTCTTTGAAAATTTCCCAGGTTAAGTCCTCTGCGACACCATCAACTTTTTCTAAAGCTTGGTAAATTGGCACGGTGCCAATCGGTACAGGGGAGTTGCGAATAATCCATTCGCGGGTTTCATGGATATTTTTACCTGTCGATAAATCCATGATGGTGTCAGCGCCCCAACGAGTTGCCCAAGTCATTTTTGCCACTTCTTCATCGATGCTTGAACCAAGTGCTGAGTTACCAATGTTGGCATTGATTTTCACCAAAAAGTTACGACCAATAATCATCGGTTCACATTCAGGGTGGTTAATGTTGGCAGGGATAATGGCACGACCTTCAGCCACTTCTTGACGTACAAATTCTGGGGTGATTTCAGTTAAATTGCGTGCGCCAAAATTTTGACCGGCATGTTGGCGCATATCAACACCTTCACGCTGGCGCTGATTTTCACGAATCGCAATGTATTCCATTTCAGGGGTGATGATGCCTTGTTTGGCATAGTGCATTTGAGACACATTGTGTCCACGACGAGCGCGACGGGGTTTTGAAATATGTGCAAAACGAATCTCTGCAGTACGAATATCTCGAAGACGCTCTTGTCCAAATTTTGAAGTTAAGGTATCGAGTATTTCCGTATCATTTCGAGACTCAATCCAAGATTCACGGACATTAGGTAGACCTTGATTCAGGTCAATTTGAATATTGGGGTCGGTATAAGCACCAGAGGTGTCATAGACCATAATCGGTAGATTTTTTTCTCCACCCAGACCTGTAGGCGTATCTGTAAGACTGATTTCACGCATTGGTACGCGAATATCTGGACGTGAGCCTTGGATATAGACTTTTTTTGACGCGGGGAGAATACGGGTGAGATCTTTAGCATCTTGTTCATGCTGAGCAGCGCGATCTGAAGCGGTGAGATTCGTTAATTGGTTCATTGCAATGATCCTTATGAATGACATCAACGAATCAAGCACGACCAAAAACGTGGCAGTTTATCTGATGGATTCACCTGAAAATAAAGGCGTAAAACCAAGAGATAAGAAGGGCTTAAGTTTTTAGATGGCTTGATTCCTACGCAGGTATTAACCTGATCAGGTTCAACGGTACTCATCCTTAAATTTAGCGAACTAAATTTAGATGATCTCAGCAGGAAATTACCTGCGCTCCGTCAAGCTTTGTGCGGATATTAGCATGAAGGCTGTTTTAAAACAGTGTTATTTTTCATCGATTTTGCAGTGCAGAATTTTGGCTAGGCCCATGTGCAATTGAACTTGCATTGGCTAAGTAGAGGACTGATTTACACAGATGGCGTCACTAAAACAGTCTTTCTTATAATGTGGATCAGGATTGCGGACACCAATGAAATTTAACAGCTGCGCTTCTGATCGCTGATTAGATGCAGCAGTATTTTGATCTAATAATTTTAAAAATAAACGCGCCTGATCTGCCAATTTGGAGTTTTTTAGTTGAGCCAAGCGTTCAATTTCTTCTAAAGAACTGGCTTGAATACTGAGGCGGTCTGAAAAATCATTAGAAACGGGACTATGCGCTGAACCAATAAACAGCAACTGGCTGTATTGGTACAGCAATTGTTGTGCATCTTTTTTGTAGGGGCTATCTGGATATTGTTTCAGATAGTCTTCCCAAAAAATGGCACGTGTCGCAATCTCTTGTGGCTCAATGGCTAAACTTTTTTGTAGCAAGGCGGGTTGTGCATTTTGTTCAGCCAGTTTTTCAATAAAGACTTGCTCAGATTCTTCCATATAAGGCGCAAAAATTTTGGCTAAATATTCAGGACTACGGCGATAGCGTAACTGTCCTTCACCTGCATCGAACAATTCCACATAGGCTTGGCCTTTATGTTTCAGTAAGTATTGATCTCGGGCAGTGAGCTGCTCATAATGATTTTGTTGAATGGTGGGATGCTGAGCCATATCAAAGGCAAATTGTTCGAACGCCATTTGCTGTTGAGCTGTACGTTCAACATGTAAAAAGTTGCGATACATTTGATTGGACAAACGCAGTAATTTTTTTTGTTCGTCCGCTTTTAATAGCGGTAAGCAGACTTTGAGATCTTGGTTGATTTGTTCTAAAGCGAAAGTTGTTCGTTGATCGTCTATTTCCAGCATGTTTTTTTCAAGTTTTTTGCACAGCAAAGACAAATCGACTGCTTCTTTTTGAACAGTCTTATTGTTGGGAAACTCTGGTGCAGGTTGAGGTTCAGGCTGTTGTTGGCATCCATTCAACATACTGAAACATAAAAACATTGCACTAAACTTTGCAGGCAGCTGAAAAAATTTTGACACAGGAACTCGATGCGCTATAGAAGTGGTATTGTCCGATGGAATGTCGACTATTTTATAGATGAAACACGTGCAATATGTGTACTATTGTACAGTTCTTTGTTATAGCGTTGTGAGTAGTGTCCGAAAACGACTGAAATTATCCGGTTTTGTCGCATTTGATATAAAAAATTAATAAAAATCATACGGAAATTTGCAAGGATATGATTAGTATCTGCTTAGTTTTAGGCTTGAATATTCAATCTCGGGCATTTGAATATTAGGAATTTACAAAAAAAATGAACAAAAAAGTTGTGGTGGGTCTTTGTTTGCTTTTCACGAGTCAATGGGCGTGTGCGCTAGATCTTGTGCAAGCTTATGAACGTGCAAAACAAGAAGACCCCAATTGGCAAGCCAATAAACTACAATATGAAGCAGATAAATTGAATTTGGGGATTGCCAATGGGAACTTACTCCCGACGGTAACAATCTCCGGAAATGTGACTCGAAAAAATCAAAATTCCAACCAAAGCGGCGCTCAAGCCGGGCTGATCATGCCAGACAGCACCACAACAAGACAAATTGCGCTCACTGCTCGTCAGCCCATTTTTCGTTGGGATGCATGGGAAGGGCTTAAGCAAGTCAAGACCTCGATTAATTTAAGTGAAATCAATCTGCGGATTCAAAAACAAGATCATATTTTAAATGTCTCTGAAGCTTATTTTAATGTCCTACGCCAACAGGCATTAACGGTTGCCAACCTACAAGAAGAACAGGCGCTATCGGAACAGCTGCGCATGATGAATGCTAAATTAAAAGAAGGTTTGGTGGCAAAAAGTGATGTCAGCGAAGCCAATGCTCAATATCAAAATGCACGGGCAAACCGTATGGCGACTAATGTTCAATTGGTTTTGGCGCAGGAACAATTACAACAGTTGATTGGGCCATATCGAGAAAATTTGGCGGTGTTACGTGAAGATTTTCAGTTTGAAAAACCGATTCCAAACAATGTACAAGCGTGGGAAGAACTGGCTCAGGAGCAGAACCTAGGCATTTTACAAGCGCGTATGCAACAACGTTATGCGGAAGATGGCAAACGCGTCGAAAAAGCTGCCTTATATCCTCAGATTGAAGCGGTAGGGACCTATGGGTATAACAAGCAAAGTCCACAATCCATCATGTCGCAAGATGGTCAATTTGATCAGGTGGGGATTGAAATGAACTGGAATGTGTTTAATGGTGGACGGACACAGAAATCCATTAAGCAAGCGGCGATCAATGTTGAAAAAAGCCAAGCACAGGTGGATGCAGCGATTCGAAAAGCACAAACCGATGTAAAAAAATCATATATGCAAGTCGAAACGGATCAAAGTAAATTACAGGCACGTAAAGCCGCGATGGATTCTTCCGCGCAAGTGTCTTTGGCCTCACAAGCCCAGTACCAAGAAGGTCTGAAAACTATGGTTGATGTGCTACTGGCACAGCGTAATGCCTTTTCAGCCCGTCAAGATTATCTGAATTCTAAGTACGATTATTTAATACATGTACTGCAACTCAAAGCCTCCGTTGGGAAATTAACGGAAGCTGATTTAGTGGAAATGAATGCATGGTTGGTCGATCAGAAAAATCAGCCATCGATCCTACTAAAGAAATAGGCCATGGTCATAAAAGTTTCACAATCAATATGCTTTAATATGGCACTAAAATCTGCCGATTCACGTTGTAGTGGAGACTCGCTTTGCCTAATAATCCTGTTTTAAACCATCATATTTCTTCGCAATTCAATGAAGAATTGCAGGATGTGCATACCAAATTTATGACCATGGGTGGTTTGGTGGAGCAGCAGGTTGCAAATGCCATTCATGCCTTATTGGATACGGATGCAACGATGGCGATCGATGTTCAATTTCAAGACAATACGGTGAACCGTATGGAAACTGAAATTGATGAAGCGCTTACCCTAATTTTGGCGCGCCGTCATCCTGCTGCGATTGATCTACGCATGGTGATTGCGATGTCGAAAGCCAACACCGATTTAGAACGGATTGGTGATGAAGCGGCAAAAATTGCCCGTATTGCACAAAGCTTGTGTGAAGAGGGTGGTTCACCGCGTGGTTATATGGAAACACGGCATATTGGCAACCAAGTCCGGGTGATGATTCATGATGCGCTCGATGCCTTTGCACGTTTGGATGTAGATCAGGCTTTACGTGTCCTTTTGGCCGATGCTGATATTGACCGCGAGTACCAATCGGCAACCCGTACCCTCATGACGTATATGATAGAAGATCCACGGCACATTACTCGGGTCATGAATGTACTTTGGGTGCTGCGTTCACTTGAACGTATTGGTGACCATGCTCGAAATATCTCTGAACAAGTGATTTATATGGTGAAAGGTCTAGATGTCCGTCACACCAGTGTTGAAGAAATTGAGCAAAAAGTTCAGCGTTAATTGAATAAAACAAATATGAACGAAGCCCATCAAACGATGGGCTTTTTTCGGTCTAAAATTAACTATGTGTTTCTTCGTCTTCCTCAAAAGTCCGGGCAATTTTGTCAATATTTAAACTTTTCGCCATCGCATCGAAGATTTGCTTATAAGCACCTTCTTGATGGTACAAATCATGATGCTCCCCGTGTTCTACGATTTGTCCGTCTTTCATCACATAGGTGTAATCGGCATCGATAATTTGCGACAAACTATGTGAAATCATGATGACGGTACGCCCTTGTTTAATTTGATCCAGACTATTTTTAATTTGTTCAGCAGCGATCGCATCTAAACTTGCAGTCGGTTCGTCCAAGAAAATAATCGGCGGATTTTTCAGGAACATACGTGCCAAGGCAATACGCTGTTGCTGTCCACCTGAGAGCAGCAAGGCATCGGCTTCATAGGCATGCGGCAGTTTTAAGATCTGATCATGGATCGAGGCTTTCCGTGCTGCATCGAAGACTTCTTGCTCTGTAGCTGTACTTTTTCCATAGCGAATATTTTCAAAAATTGAACCTGGGAAAATATGATTTTTTTGCAATACCAAACCAATATTTTCACGTAAATACTGTGTATCAATCTGTTCTAAATCGATGCCATCGAGTTTGATATTGCCCGCTTGAGGATGATAAAACTTATCCAGTAAGCTAATTAATGTCGATTTACCAGCCCCAGATAAACCAACCAAGGCGGTGATTTTGTTCGGTTGGATGGTCATGTTGATGCGGTGCAATGCCTGAAAGCCATTGGGATAGCTAAAGTCGACATTGCTCAATTCAAATTGACCTTGAATCGGAGGCTGGGCAGTGCCACTGGTTTCAATTTCATGATCCGCTTCTAAGATGTTAAAGAAGCTTTCTGAATAAATCATCGCAGAGTTAATTTCATCATAGATACGATGTAGCGAGCGAATCGGGGCAGAGACATTATTAAATAACAACACGTGATACATAATCATCCCGATACTCATTTGCCCATCCAAAACAAAATAGGCTGTCAGAATGATGATCAGTACCACACCGACCTGTTCAATAAAGGTTTTGAGTCCGTCAAAGATATAACTGGTTTGCCGTGTCTGCATCTGGTTTTCAGTCAGCGACTTTTGCAGATTTAATTGTTTTTTCGATTCGACGGCTTCTTTGTTAAAAGATTTAATGACCGTTATCGAGTTGATAATACTCAGAATACCCTGATTTTTCTTTTCAAAATTATCGCGTAGGGCACGGCGTTTGCCTGCCAGTTTTTGTGATTGTTTGAAAGTTAGCCAAAAATAAATCGGCACAATAATTGTGGCCACCACGCCAACCCAAACATTGGCATAATACATTAAGCCCAGTGCAATAATAGCACTGGTAAATAACGGTAAAATATCAATAAAAAAGATTTGAACCAGTCGTGTGAGCGAGCTAACCCCCCGATCAATTCGAGTTTGGAGTTTGCCTGCTTGGTTGTCTTGTTGATCGAAGAATGCCAATCGATAGGTGATAAATTTTTCAATAATGCCTTGGGACAAATCCTGAGAAATTAAAATACGTAACTTTTCACCAAACGATTTTTGTCCAAATTGCACGATGGCATTGATGACTTCTTTTCCCAATAAGACTACGGTGATGGTGATTAATATATGCCAACCATTGGCTAGACCGAGGCCTTGTTGTAAAAGCTGATTGATGCTGTCTACGGCATATTTGAGTGTCAGGGCATTCACCTGTGCCGTGAGTGAGCCAATTAAGGTCAAGATCAGCGTCACGACCACCAGCCAGCGGTATGGCTGTACAAATGGACGTAATTTTTGGAAAAGCTGCCACAGGTTCATAAGCAATTATTTTTATTGTGAATATGAGCTTTAGTCTAAGACTGAAAATTCTATGCGACAAGTAATGACAATGTTTTGATTTGTGACGAGAGTTTTTCGGCTAAGATATTTTTTAAATGTGCTCACGACATCAGCATTACGCTGCTGTGCCAAACAGTGTTGAGTTGAACCGATGAATTTTGAATTATTTACGCCTGAACCGCATGCAAATCTGTTGCCCTATGATGGTGAAGTTGAAGATTATGGATTGATCTTCAATGCTGAAGACAGTGAAAAATATTTACACTATTTCCTCACGCAGTTGGCTTGGCAGCATGATGAAGTCATTTTGCATGGACAGTATTTTCAAACGGAACGAAAAGTGGTTTGGTATGGAGATGCTCATTATGAGTATCACTATTCAGGCATGCAAAAGCAGGCATTGATCTGGAATCCAGCTTTACTGCGCTTAAAGAAATATATTGAGCAACGGGTGGGTCAGACGTTTAATTCCTGTTTGGCCAATTTATACGAAAATGGTACGCAAGCGGTGGGGTGGCATAGTGATGATGAGCCATCTTTGCTTTCACCCACACAGCAGGTGGTGATCGCATCTTTGAGTTTTGGTGCAAGCCGAAAGTTTTGCTTTAAACATAAAAGCACTCAAGAGAAAGTACAGCTTTTACTGCAAAGTGGACAGTTGATTGTGATGCGTGGGAAAACCCAACGGTATTGGAAACATGCCCTAATGAAGTCGATGAAAGTGACCGAGCCGAGGGTGAATTTAACCTTTCGTTATTTCTATGATCAACAGCCGTAAAAAAAGCCCATATCTAGATGAGCTTTTTTCTTTCTCTGAGGAAGAGTATAGCGACAATCAACTGAAATCATGGAACACATGGTTGAGATGACTGCTAAAGAACAATAATCATATTATGATAATTTATCCAATATTTATAATTAATAAATTCAATTAATAATATGGGTTTATCAGATTAATTAAATATCATCTTTACAACATCGCATCAGTTGTGCGCAATCTGATCAGATTTAAATGGCGTCCGATTCTTCCATCATACTACTGTATTTTTTCTCAATACGCGCTGTACAGTCTTGCATCATTTCTACGACTTTTTGAAAATTCATAAATTCAAAACGATTTTTAGACGCCAATAGGGTCAAAGCAAGCGGGGGTTCTTTACTGGAAAATTTAATCGGAATCGATAGGCTCGACATATTCGGGTCAACTTCACCATTGGAAAAATAATAACCCTGCTTTTTAATCTTTTTCATTTGCAGCATAAATTCTTCTTCATTATGCGCAAAACCAACTTGAGATAACTCGTCAGCAAAACGGTGGTAATAATCTAAAATCCGTTGCTTGGGTAACTGGGACAAAATCACTTTAGATGATGAGCCTTTATACATCGGACGCGGGCTACCTCGACCATAAGCCAAGGCAGTATAGTCTTTGTAAAGTTCATGATGCACATCAATACAAGAGTCGATATTCAGATGCGTCAATAAGCAACAAGACTCTGTGCGTTCCACAATTTCTTTCATGAAGGGAATGCTAATTTGCACCAATGGATCGGTGGTGCGAGAAATAAAATCAAGCACAGCAATTTTTGAACCCAGTGTGTAATCGCCAGAAGTCCCACTGAGGCGCTGCAATAATTCAGCAGAAACCAGTTCTTTTAAATAGCGATAGCTCGTTGGTTTAGATAAGCCTAATTCTTCACTAATAATGTCGACATTGATGATGGGACGAGCAACTGAAAATAAGTCGAGTACGGTGAGAATTTTACCAAAACTGGAAAGCGCCATAAGAACCTGCTTGGTCACAATAAAAAATGAATCGTTAAGTTACTTTATAACAAATTGCTCGGCCTGATGTTGCGATTTTCTACACTGGAAATGAAACAAATCTGAAATATCACAGGGTTTCTTGGGTCATCCTGATAAAAGCATAGTAAAAACCTGAAATACTCATTTAAAATATAGTTGAATTATCAAAATAAGATATTTTTATTGACTTCGGTTTGTTTTTTTAGCAAAATTGCTATGAAAATATCCTATATTGAATAAATATTGCCCATCTGTTCGATGCGCAGGCAATGTTGCACATTACTTTTTGTATTCAAATGGTTTGAAATACGATTTGAATCGCTTCTTTACTTATTGAAATTTCTAGTCATTCCTGTGCCGTGATACAGGTTGTGCTGTCGAATGTTTAAGCATTCGATACGAGGTCGTTTTCACTAAAAAGAAGCAAACCACCGAGATCCATCATGCTGCTGACGAAACAAATACTCGCTTTTCGGCCCAATAAAATGGACTGGATTTTTGCGACCAAAACGTTCATCGCGGGCATGTTGGCATTGTATGTGGCCTTTGTACTGAATTTGGCTTATCCGATTTGGGCGATTGGCACCGTTTTCGTGATCGCGAATCCATATTCAGGGATGACGTCTTCAAAAAGTTTGTATCGTGTATTAGGGACGTTCTTAGGGGCGGCCGTGTCGGTGGTGGCACTGCCACATCTCATTCACATGCCTGTACTGTTTACGGTGTTTTTAGCGGTTTGGGTTGGGTTTTGCCTGTATTTGTCACTGCTAGACCGTACGCCTCGTAGTTATGTTTCCATGTTGGCGGGTTATACCACGGTCATTATCTGTTTTAACGTGGTGTATTTTATTGATACCGCTTCGATCTTCGATATGGCCTTGGGGCGTTTTCTGGAAATTACGGTGGGTGTGGTCTGTAGTGCCATCGTGACCACGACATTATTTCCAATGCATATTGGCCCTGCCGTCGAAACACGGGTGAGCAAAACCTTTGCCGATACCAAAGAAATTTTTGATCAGATTTTATTAGAGCCTGCCGAGCTAAAAAATTATTCTAAAAATCTCGGCAATATTGCACGAGATATCGCCGATATACATGTCATGGCGGTGCATTTGTCTTATGAAAAATCCACCTTAAAAGGCATGACACGTCCGTTGCAGGAAATCTTGCATCAGTTGAGTTTGTTGGTCAGCAACTTGGTGGCCATGTCTGAACGGATGAAACAATTAGACGGTTTAGACACACATTATCGGACGGCACTCAAGCAAGCCCATGAACATATTGCCGCGTTTTTATTAGATCAACATCAGATTGAGGAAAGTGAACTCAATCAATTGCCTGAACAGTTTGAGCAAGATTTTCAACACATTCAGGCACAGGCATTGCCATCACAACAGGTGATTTTAGGTAGTCTAAAAATGGATATTCAGCATTTTATTCAGAATATTCGTGCGATTCGCTTGCTTTGGCAGCGGGTACAGCAAGGCGACTCCACTTTACCTGCCACACTGACCGCCTTGGGCAATAGTCATTATCCGACTTTGCATCGAGATGCGGGGGTTGCCATTCGTGGCGGAGTGTCTGCGTGTTTGATTATCTTAATTTCCACGGGGTTTTGGATTGTCAGTGGTTGGAAAGCTGGATTTATGATGGCCGAAATGGCTGCGATCAGTGCTTGTATTTTAACTGCGATGGATAACCCCGTTCCTGCATTGAAAATGTTTATTCGCGCCAATATGTATGCGGCGTTCATGGTGTTTATCTACGCCTATGGCATTTTCCCGCATGTGACCGCTTTTTGGCAGTTGATCGTGGTGTTAGCACCATTTGTGATGTTCTGTTTGATGCTGTTTTTACATCCGCCTTTGATTGGGATCAGCTTGCCGCTTTTGATGGGCACCATCATGGGACTGAATTTTCAAAACCGCTTTAGCCTCGATCAGGTGTTTTTCTTTGATGCATCGATTGGGACGGTTTTGGGACCCATTATTTCAGTGTTTATTATTCATTTAGTGCGTGCAATGTCACCAGATATGACGGCCCAACGCATACTTTCACAGCACTATAAGGCACTGCGTCAGGCTTTATATCTGCCGTATGGCTTACCGTTTCGGGTGCATTTACGCAGTATGTTGGACCGAATCGGCATCCTAAACAGCAAAATGGTGCAATCAGGGAACTTGAAACAACAGATCGAGTGGGCTTTGGTGGAAGCCAGTGCGGTGATTGATTTGACCCGCTTGCAAGAACTCATGAATAAACTCGATCCGAATGAAGCACTGGTCAGCGAACTCGAAGAGTTACAACAGGATTTAGATGACTATTTTCGGGCCATGGAACAAGGGCAAAAAAATGGGTTTATGAGCTTGAAACAGCAAATTGTAGAGCGAATTCAACGATTGAATCAGGCCGTTCAGGGTGTTGAAAACGACGATGTTATGCATCGAATTCAGTATTCACTGAACAATATTCAAAGCAGTTTGTGTCATGTCCTAACACAGCAGATTCCAAATCATTTACAGGTCGAGGCACAACATGGGTGAGCTAAATGTATATGGCGTCTATGTGCCCATTCTATTGATTCAAGCGGTATTGGCCTATCTGTTATTGCGGGTCATCATGCGTTTGCTTGACCGATGGATGGCGCCAGATTGGGTGCCGATGCCCAATATTTTTTATTTGGGTGTATTTGTGATGTTGCTTTGGCTGGTGCATGAAATCTTTATTTTTTGCCAGTTCTAAGCCCCTAAAAAATGAAATGATTGAGGTAATCGTATGACCAATTTGAATGTCCGAAAATATGTTCGGCCTGTATTGTTGATAATCGTGCTATGTGGTGCATTACTTGCGCTAAAACATATTTGGGACTATTACAATTCGGAACCTTGGACGCGTGATGGGCGGGTACGTGGTGACGTGATTCAAGTGTCATCGGATGTTTCAGGTTTGGTCACAGACGTTTTAGTTCAAGACAACCAACAAGTGAAAAAAGGCCAAGTGTTATTTCGTATAGATGCGGCACGTCAAGCGTTGGATGTTGAGCAAGCCAAATCTGACTTGGCGAAAGCCAAAGCAGGATTAGCAGGGGCTGAAGCACAGCTTGCTGAAGCCAAAGCGAATTTAGTGAAGTCGCAAGCCAATATTAATCTTGCAGATAAAAATGCAAATCGTTATGCAAGTTTGATGGACGGTGCGATTTCAAAACAAGAACAAGATCAAATGTTTGCAGTACGTGATCAATCACATGCAGAGCATGAGCAAACTCAGGCAGCGATTGAACAAGCCAAAGCCAGTGTGGTGCAGCAAAAAGCCCTAATTGAAGCGGCCAATAGCAGTTTACATTTGGCAGAATTGAATTTAAAACGTTCGGAAGTGGTTGCACCGACTGATGGAACATTGTCTAACTTTGAACTCAAAGCAGGGAATTACGTCAAAGTAGGCCAAGCCGTAGCGGCCTTAATTGACCGTCAACAATTGTATGTTGTGGGATATTTTGAAGAAACCAAACTAGATAAAATCTATGTTGGCGCACCTGCAACAATCCAACTGATGGGAAGTTCTGAAGTTTATAAAGGCCATGTACAAGGCGTTGCAACAGGGATTGAAGACCGTGAACGTACCTCGACTGATGGCTTACTGGCCAATGTCAATCCAACCTTTAGTTGGGTCCGTTTAGCACAGCGTGTACCAGTGAAAATTGTACTGGATGAAGTGCCGCATGATCAGTTGGCTTTTGTCGCGGGTCGAACCACCACGATTCATATTGTGGATAAAAACTAAGTTATCCCCAATCATTTCATTTGCGCAGCATTGAGTGATCAATCTTGCGCATAAAAAAGCATCCTCTTTTGGATGCTTTTTTATTTGCCTGTTTGTTGAAAGCGCTTAAGGTTTTAGCCCGACTGGATTTCGATACCAACTTTCAATAAACAATGCTGCAGCAAGGCTGTCGGCAGAAAGATTCTTCGCACGGCCTTGGGATTGATAGTGATCTAATTCATCACGCGCTTCACGTGTCGTTAATCGTTCATCGACCATCAAAGTTTCAATATTGGTTTGGTGGCGAAGGCGTCGTGCAAATTTACGCGCACGTGTGGAGAGTTCAGATTCGCTATCATCCATATTGAGCGGTAGACCCACGATGAACAAATCCGGCTGATACTGTTTCACAATCTTGAGTAGATTATCCCAATTGGGAATGCCATCTTTCATGGGAAAGAGTGGCAGGGGATTTGCACTTTCAATCAGGGCTTGTCCCACAGCCATTCCTGTTTTTTGTGTGCCAAAGTCAAAGGCCATAATCATTTGATATTGTGGTAAATCAGGCATGTCCAATCTCAGATGATAACCACGTGCGGTCTACGCCCATTTTTTTATAGGCAGCATCCCAGCGGTCGTCATAAGGTAAGTTAAATATTAAATCCATGTCTGAGTCACAAATGAGCCAATCACCCCGAGCAATTTCTTCTTCTAATTGGCTTTTACCCCAACTGGCATAGCCTAGAGCCACCTGATAACGACCCACACCTTCATTGTGTGCAATCGCATCTAAAATATCTTTAGACGTGGTAATGCAGACATTTTCACCTACAGCAATAGACGAATGCCATGTCGGTTGACCGGTATGAAGAACAAAACCTGCCTCTGGGCGCAAAGGACCACCTTGCAACACTTCATGAGGATGCACATTATCTGCCTCAATTTCCAAATCATTCAATAGTTCTTTGATCTGCAAGCCAGAAGGACGATTAATAATGATGCCTTGAGCGCCATCTTCATCATGTCGCGCTAAATAAATCACCGTATTGGCAAAGAATTCATCGTTCATTTCGGGTGGAGCAATCAGGCAGCGGTGTGTGAGGTATTGTTTAGTCACCTAATGGCTTCTCCTTATTGGGGTAAGTTTCATTCTTGGGGTGAATTGCATTCGAATAACGTTGTATTTATCAACATACTAGACTCACAAGTTTTCAACAATGAGTTTTTCTGCAAATTCAATATTTGTCATACACGACCGGTGAGGGGCATGATAAATATCTTCATCGTGCAGGCAGGTCTACAATACGGTGAATTGTAAAGCGATGACAGGTGATTTGAACAACAGCAGTACAAAAGCGAGGAGAAGATACACGTGATTGATGATAAGGATTGCTTAAAATAGCAGGATAAACTGAGGGTAAAACAATGACACATTATTCAAAAATAATAGGGGTGGCACTCTGTGTAAGCCTACCTATTTCGGGCTTTGCAGGAATTGCTGACTTACAAAAACATGAATCTCAAGTAATTAAAAAATATAAAAACTTAAATTTTTATGAGGTCAATGGTGATATAGAAAGTGCAGTTGTAGACATTATTTCAGCTGATCAGAGCAGTTTTAATTATGATTTTCCTCTGTTGACCGAGCAAGGCTATGTACGTATCCAATATTCGCCTGACAAAAAACTGAAGTTTTATACATTTGATGTTTCGGGTGGCGGCACTATGGGGGAGTGGGATAGCTATGTGCAATATGCAACGGGAAAAACGCAACATTTAGATCAATTTGACTCAGGCTATATCAATCAAATTTTGCCGGTCAACATCCAAAATAAAACCGTATATTTGGTGAAGAGTTATTATAAAGGTGATAATTGCAGTGGACTACATCATCTAAGAGCTGTTGAAGTTGGACCAAAACAGTTACTTAAATATTATGTATTTCAAACTAAGCAAAAGAAACTAGATCAAATCTCGGTAGATTATGACTGCCATTATGAAACCGATCGTCGTAGCGGTAATGAATATCTCAAAATCAGTCCGAAACACGTGGATGTTATGTTACTCAATCAACAACATCAGCCGCAGTATAAATATTTACGCTATAGCTTGGGCTCAAAAGGCTTTGTCTATCAAGGCATTATTAAATAGAAGTCGTAATTAAATAGAAGTTGTATCACAAGTGATAAAAAAAGCCTTAGTCAAAGTGAACTAAGGCTTTTTTATTTAAGACATTTACGGTGATTTAGCTGTGCTGAAACTTTAATTGTCGTAATTGTTTTGCGTGTTGTAAGGTCGTTTGACTAATCTCCACACCACCAGTCATTCGAGCCAGCTCTTGAATCCGATCATCTTCTTCTAATTCGATAATGGTACTACTTGCAGGATCCGTTTGACGTTTTTTCACCAACAAGTGCTGATCGGATTGTGCTGCAACTTGCGCTTGATGCGTGATACATAGAATTTGAACATGCTGCGCCAAATCAGCCAACAAACGCCCCACAATTTCTGCCGTTCCGCCACTGATCCCGACATCAATTTCATCAAAGACTAACACTTCGGATTCGGTTTTTTCAGCATTCATCACTTGCATGACTAAGGCGATACGTGACAATTCACCCCCCGATGCCACGCGTGCTAGAGGCTGAGCAGGAATCCCTTTGTTTGCGGTGAACAGCAGTTGAATAAAGCTCAAACCTTCACTTGAAGCTTGTTCTAGAGGCTCAAATTTAAATTCAAAATGAGCCTCTGGGAGCGCGAGCTGTTTCACTTGTTCAGTCAACTGCTTCGCCAATGGGGTAGACGCTTCACGACGAATATCATCCAAATGCTGTGCTTTAGTTAAAAAGTCTTGATGAGACACTTCCACTTGTTCAGCTAAGGTTTCAGGATCCTCAAGCTGATGCAGTTGCTCTAACTCAAGTTGCCACGCTTCGTATTCTTGTTTTAAATCTTCAGGCTGAGTACGATATTTACGCGCTAAGCGATGAAAAACTTCCAGTTTGGTATTTAATTCGTCCATACGTTCAGGATCGAAACTTTGACGATCAATAAACTGACGTAAATTTGCGGTGGCATCTTCAATTTCACTTTGAGCGTTCAGTAGCGACGTATAAATTTCAGAAAGTTGTTCACTACGTCCTGCATGCGATTCAATTCGACGAATGATCGCGCCCATTTCTTGATTGATATTTTGCTCGGCGTCATCGAGGGCATTTAGACCATAGCTACAATCCTGCATGATATGTTCATGATGACTGAGACGGTCAAATTCTTGCTCGATTTCTTTGTAGTCCGTTTGCACAAGGTCTTCAAGTTCTTCCAATTGAAGTTCAAGCGTTTCTATCCGTTGCTTACGTGTGGCTTGGGCGTCGAGTGCTGCTTGGTGCTGTCGAATGTCCTTTTGCCACTTGCTATAGGCATCACGAACGGCTTGAGCCGGCTGATAAAAATTGTAATAGCGATCTAGCCAATGTTTTGGATAGGGCGGTTCTAAGAGTTGTTGTTGGCTGTGTTGGCTATAGAGTTGTACCAATAAGCGGCCAATTTCTTTTAACTCAGATAAGCTGCTCGGACGTCCATTAATCCATGCTTTGCTGCGACCTGTTGCAAAAATCACGCGACGTAAATGAATTTCTCCAGACTCATCATCCAGCTCATGTTCTTTGAGCCACAGTGCTTCAGGACTGTACTCTTGGTAGCTAAAGGTCGCTGTCACATCGGCTTTGTCTGATCCATAGCGCACATAGTTGGTGTCTGTTCGTTCACCTAAGCAAGCTGATAGTGCGTCTAGCAGCAAAGATTTACCAGCACCTGTTTCACCCGTCAGGACGTTAAAGCCTTGTTCAATGTCGATGGCTAAATGGTCGGCTAATGCAAAATTGATCAGAGTTAAATGTGTCAGCATAAACGCATCCGAGCTGCGAAAAGTTCTAGTTAAAGATAATTAAGTTTTGTTTTGGTCACAAGATAAGTTTTATTTTAAGATGACGAAAAACCTCATAATTCTATCCTAAATTTCAGTTTAATAAGAAATTAGTTTCGTATCTGCCGTAAGCACGCAGTGTAGTGATGCAAAGAGTAAATGATCTTGCATAACGTGAGCTTAAACCATCCAACATTTTGCTAAGTTCTCACAAAACACGTTTGTGTATGTATTCTTGTATCTAATCTAAAGTGTTATTGCCTTAAAACGTCATGATTTGGTCTCTTAAATCCGTCCATATAATTCATTATCCATGTATATCTGTGAAATGATTTTGCAGCGTTTCTATAGACCCTAACTAGGACTTTAGTGGATGAAATAAAAAAAGTATTTTGTACAAAAGTACAGTTTGTTTTAGATTCTTAATGTCAAGATAGTGGGATGGTATTGGGACATATCCACTTCTCAGATTTTTGTAATTATCTATCTCAAAGTTTTCAACACTGATTGATTAGTTTTTGCAGCACAATTAAACTACTTCGATCAAAATATTATAAATATGCTTTATCTGGAGAAAACGCATGTCAGCACAGTTTGATCATGTATCAGTCATCAAAAAATCAAATGTTTATTTTGGCGGTCTATGTATCAGCCACACTGTGCAATTTGAAGATGGAACCAAGAAAACACTGGGTGTGTTGCTTCCAACTGAACAAGCGCTGACTTTTGAAACTCATGTACCTGAACGTATGGAAATTATTTCAGGTGAATGTCGTGTTCAAATTGCTGATAGCGAAGAAAGCGAACTATTCCGTGCGGGTCAATCGTTCTACGTGCCAGGTAATAGCCGATTTAAAATTGAAACAGATGAAGTCTTGGATTATGTGTGCCACTTAGAAGGCTAATAATTCAATCCATTTAGGCACAGTTTTTTAACTTCAAATCGGTTAAACTATGTGTCATAGCATAAATCCTGTAAAGCTTGCTTTGCAGGATTTTTCTTTTTGATAACCTAAGCTGTGCGCTGGGTGATCATACCCTGTTTAAAAGTTTTCGAAGTTTGCAAATTAGAGGTCGTTCATGGCGAAACCGGAATATTATTATGGCGTTCATTCAGTGGAGTCATTACTGGAACTTGAGCCAGAACGCGTATTAACTTTATTTGCGTTAAAAGGACGTGATGATCAGCGTTTAAAACGTATTTTTGAGTTGGCAGAACCGTTTGGTGTCAGCATTCAAAAAGCTAGCCGTGATAGTTTGGAAAAACTTGCGGGACAACCGTTCCATCAAGGTGTGGTCGCGGCTGTACGCCCCCATCCAATCTTAAACGAAAAAGATTTAGAGGCTTTATTACAAGCCAATCCCAATGCGTTGCTATTGGCTTTAGATCATATTACAGACCCACATAACCTTGGTGCATGTATCCGTACAGCGGCAGCTATGGGCGTTGAAGCCGTGATTGCACCGCGTGATCGTTCAGCGACGCTTACCCCAACAGCCCGCAAAGTTGCTGCTGGTGGTGCTGAAAAAGTGAAGTTTATTCAGGTGACCAACTTAGCACGTACATTGGCTCAAATCAAAGAAGATTTTAACGTGCGTGTGGTCGGCACCATGCTAGATGAAAAAGCTTTGCCGATTCAAAAATTTGACTTTACTGGTACGGGTGTATGTGTGGTGATGGGCGCTGAAGATACAGGTTTGCGTCCTATTACGCAGGCGCAATGTGATCAAACTGTTTACATCCCAATGGCTGGTAACTTGCAAAGCTTAAATGTCAGTGTCGCAACCGGTATGGCATTGTATGAAGCATGTCGTCAACGTAATAATGAATTGAAATAGAAGTGATGATGTCTCCCCAAAAGCAAGGTTATTTATATGTCTTCATTACCATGTGTATTTGGGGCGGATTCACCTTAACAGCACGTTTAAGCGCCAATTGGGGAATCAGTGCTTGGGACATTACCGCACTTCGGTTTGCTTTGGCATTTTGTATATTAATGCCAATTTTGATTTATAAAAAAGATACGGCTTTTTTATGGAAGAAAGAGCCTTTTATCCTTGCCATGCTCGGCGGGGTGACCTATTGCTTAACGGCCTATAGTGCGTTTCATTATGCTCCTGCGGCCCATGCTGCAATTTTTCTCAATGGTTGTATTCCCTTATGTACAGCCATAGCCGCGTTTCTGATCTTCAAACAGCCGATCGATAAGCATACGTGGATCAGTGTGGTGATTATGGTCTCTGCCATTAGCTTAATGAGCTATTTAATGTACGTCGAGACTGGTGTGGCATTTGGTTTAGGTGATTTGCTATTTTTTATCAGTGCCATTTGGTGGGGGATATTTACGGTATTGCTTAAGCAATGGAGGCTCTCTGCTTGGCATGCCATGGCGGGGGTTGCGGTTTGGTCTGCCGTGGTATTCGTGCCTATTTATCTACTATTTTTCCCTAAATATTGGTCTGACCCAGAGCCATTGCAACTCATTGGACAAGTTATCTTTCACGGTATTTTTGTGGTGATTATTGCGACTTTAACGTATGTAGAGGCGATCAAGCGTCTGGGTGCATTTAAAGCCGGAAGTATCGTAACTTTGGCACCTTTTATTGCTGCAATTTTAGCGGTACCGCTGCTGAATGAACCCTTAAGTTTTGCAATTGTGTGTGGATTGGTCGGGATGGGGATTGGAGCGATTCAACCGTGGAAATGGTTGGGACGAAAGGACAGTCTAGAGCAGCAACTCGAACAACAAAAAAAGCAGTCTGAGTAAGACTGCTTTTTTATTTAGCTTTTTTCAGCGTGCGCTAAGTACTTGAGATGCAACGGCCGAAGCTGTGCATAAAGATGATCTAAATGACCATCATTCAGCACGATATCATCTGCAATTTTTTGCTTTTCCTGACGCGACATTTGCACTTGAATGATTTTTTGGATTTGCTCGATATTTTGACCATCGCGCTGTGATGCACGCTGAATTTGCAATTGTTCCGTGGCATCAATCAGCAAGGTGTGATTGGTCAATTCATGTTGATTGGTTTCAAATAACAGTGGTGAAACCAAGATGACATAGGGGCTAGTGGCTTCGTTTAATTGTTGGATAATGGACTGGCGTATTGCAGGATGGGTAATGGCTTCAAGTGTTTGACGTGCTGTAGGATCTTTAAAGATATGCTCACGTAATGCACGCCGATTTAACTCACCATTCGCAAGTAAAACCCAATCACCAAATTGTTGTTGAATCTGAATCAGTGCGGGTTGCCCCGGTTCGACAACCTCGCGAGCAACGATATCAGCATCGACGACTTGAATGCCTTGGAGTTCAAACCAATTGCTTGCAGCAGATTTACCGCTACCAATACCACCTGTTAAACCCAAGACAAATGTCATACAACGACCTTACTGACCCAAATAAATTTTCATAATTTGATCACCCCATAAAAAGGCGATCCATCCAGCGATGGCAATATAGGGACCAAATGCAAAAGGTTGGTTTTCTTTACGAACTTTGAGCAAAATAATGCCAATGATTGCACCTACCAGTGAAGAGAGTAATACAATCAGTGGGAGCAGGAAAGGGCCCATCCATGCACCCAACGCAGCTAAAAGTTTAAAGTCACCATAGCCCATGCCTTCTTTGCCAGTGATGATTTTAAATAAATAGTAAACAATCCATAGGCATAAGAACCCGATGATATACCCCCAAATGGCTGAGGTTGCAGAGGTATAAATGGCATAGCTATTCACGCCAAGCCCGAGTGCAGCCAAAGGAAGGGTATAGCGGTCAGGTAAAAGTTGGGTGTCAAAATCAATAAATGTTAAGGCAATCAATACATAAGTCAGCACCAAACCAAACAGCATCTGGATGGTTGGACCAAAAACTGCAACAACAATCAGCGCACAGATCATGGTGAGTAATTCGATCAGTGGATAACGGCTACTGATCGGGTTTTTGCAACTTCCACATTTTCCGCGTAACACGATCCAACTGATGACTGGAATGTTTTGATACCAACGAATTGGCGTTTTACATTTTGGACAGGTTGAAGCAGGGGTACTTAGGGTAATCTTTGTTTCATCAATAATCGGTTGGTCTGGATGTAAAAACAGTTGGCAATCCGTGCGCCATTCTTGTTCCATCATCTTCGGCGTGCGGTAAATCGCCACATTCAAAAAACTGCCGATGCAAAGACTAAAAATCCCAACTGCGATATACATCGCAGTTGGGTTGTTGATTAAGTAGCTAAAAAAATCAGTAAACAAAATATTTCCCTTTCTTGGTTTTAACCAACCACTGAACCCATTTGGAAGATTGGGAGGTACATTGCGACAACAAGCCCCCCTACTAAAATCCCGAGAATAGCCATAATTAAGGGTTCCATCATCGAGGTTAAGCCATCAACGGCATTATCTACTTCATTCTCATAATGTGTCGCCACTTTATCTAGCATGGCATCTAAAGCGCCAGACTCTTCACCAATAGCGACCATTTGGACTGCCATAGGTGGAAATTTATCGGTAACACGCATGGCGAATTGCAATTGCTGACCAGTCGCGACATCTTCACGAATTTTCATGACCGCTGTTTCATAGACCACGTTGTTGGTTGCACCTGCAGTTGATTCTAGTGCATCGATTAAAGGTACACCTGCGGCAAAGGTGGTTGCCAAGGTGCGGCTATAGCGGGCAATAATCGCTTTATAAACCAAATCACCAAAAATTGGTGCTTTTAGTGCAGCTTTGTCTAAGAAGTCTCGGAAAGCTTTGCTACGTTTTTTTGCTTCTAGAAACCCACCAATTAATATTGCAATAACCACAAGCATGATAAACCAATAATCTTTAGTCCAATTTGACATATTGACAACCATCTTAGTAAAAGCTGGCAGTTCTGCACCAAATGAACTGAAAAGGCCTTCAAATACGGGTACAACTTTCACCATCAAAATAATGGTCACAATTATCGCGACCACAATAACTGTGGCTGGGTACTTCATGGCCTTTTTGATTTTTTGCTTAAGCAATTCACTTTTTTCTTTATAAATGGCAACACGATCCAGCATGGTTTCAAGTGCACCCGATTGTTCGCCTGATTCAACCAAAGAGCAAAATAGGTTGTCGAAATACTGCGGATATTTACGGAGTGCACCTGCAAAGGTATTGCCGCCTTCAACTTCACCTTTAATCCCCAAAACCACTTCACGCATGGCTGGGTTTTCTAAGCCTTCTGCCACGATCTCAAAGCCCTGAACGAGCGGTACCCCGGCTTTCATCATGGTTGCAAGTTGGCGCGTGAATACCGTGATATCCAAAGTGGATACTTTCTTTTTCATCAAGCCTTCGAGAATGTTTTTACGTTTTTCTCGAATGGTTCGGATGGTAATGCCTTGCTTACGTAAAGTGACTTTGGCTAAAGCCATATTACGCGAAGGCATTTCCCCTTTGATTTTCGCCCCTTTGCGATCCACGCCTTCATAACTGAAGGTTGGCATCATCTGCGCTTTTTTTACAGCCATGAATTTATCCTTATTTTTAAATACTAATTCACTTACTCACTGGTCACACGATTGACTTCTTGAAGTGAAGTCACCCCCTGCATGACCTTAATTAAGCCTGAACGGCGTAAATTGTTAAAACCTGCTTGATTGGAAGCTTCGGCAATTTGTAAGGCATTGCCGTCTTCCATAATAATTCTTGAAATTTCAGGTGTCACTTTCATGACTTCGTAAATACCCACACGACCTTTATAGCCTTCACGGCATTCGGCACAACCCACAGGCTGGTATATTTGGAATTCTGGTGTATTTAAATCATCTTCGGTAAAACCAAGCTCCAATAGACTTTGTTTTGGTACGTCTACTGTTTCTTTACATTGTGAACATAGGCGACGTGCAAGTCGCTGCGCAATGACAAGGTTCACGGATGTCGCGATGTTAAATGAAGGCACGCCCATATTGCGTAAGCGTGTCAGTGTTTCAGGTGCACTATTGGTATGCAGTGTAGACATCACCATGTGACCTGTTTGAGCCGCTTTAATGGCAATTTCAGCCGTTTCTAAATCTCGAATCTCACCGACCATCACAATATCAGGGTCTTGACGTAAGAATGATTTTAAGGCTGCAGAGAAGGTGAGGCCGACTTTATTATTTACGTTGACCTGATTGATCCCTTCTAAGTTAATTTCCACAGGGTCTTCGGCCGTTGAAATATTGGTATCTTCACGGTTGAGAATATTTAAACCTGTATATAAAGATACGGTTTTACCGGAACCCGTTGGGCCGGTAATGAGCAGCATGCCTTGTGGTTTTTCTAAAGCCTGCATGAACAGTTCTTTTTGATCCGGTTCATAACCCAACGCATCAATCCCTAGCATCGCACTAGATGGATCAAGGATACGCAGTACAAGTTTTTCACCAAACAAGGTCGGTAAAGAGTTCACACGGAAGTCGATAGCTTTGTTCTTTGACAGCTTTAACTTGATACGACCGTCTTGAGGTATACGTTTTTCCGAGATGTCCATTTGTGACATGACTTTTAAACGCGAAGCAAGTCGAGTCGCGAGCTGCAATGGCGGATTAGTAATTGTTCTTAACACGCCATCGACACGGTAGCGGACACGGTAAGACTTTTCATAGGGTTCGAAATGTAAGTCGGATGCACCCATGCGAATGGCGTCGACTAGCAGCTTATTGATGTACTTAACAATCGGTGCTTCATCACCCGTTGCCTCATCTTCATCTTCTTGAGATGGATCAGGTGTTTCACTATCTAAATCAAGATCAAAGTCATCATCAAAGTCAAAAGTACTTTCTTCAGCAAAGTTCTGTTCAATTAACTTTTCAAGTTTGTCATGTTCAACAATAATTGTTTCAGTATTCAGCTTACTACCAAATCGAATGGCATCCACTGCTTCAATATTGGTGGGATTACTGATCGCAACGAATAATAAATTGCCACGTTTAAAAATAGGCAAAATACGATGCTTGGTAATGAGTTTATCTTCAAATTCATCACGTATAATTAAAGACGTATCATAAGTTGAAATATCAAAAACCGGTTCACCGAACTCTATCGAGATGGTTTCTGCGATCAGGCGTGCTGAAAGGTGATATTCCTGAATCAAATGCGGCACGATATCTTGATGAGCCTTTTTTGAATTTTGCAGCGCTGCTTGCATTTTTTCGGCAGACAGATGCCCTTCGTCAACTAAGCGACGAATAAACCCCGTAAATCTTGAAGAACCTTGAACTGCTGTCATGCTTTTACTTGCCTATGCTTCAGTCTGTTTATAATTGGTATAGCAAAATTATACTTTTGTTGCACAAAAATACCATATCTTAAAGTGTTGTCACTAGCTAAGAATTGGTAAAAAGCATGAACCAGTCCTTAAATCTGCTTAATTTTTTTACAGAAAAGTGAAGATCTTGGAATGACTGGTGTGCTTCGAAGATGCAAATGTGTTGAAATTTATCTTCAAAATTATGAATTACGTGTAGAATGTGCCCGATTTCATCTTTGTCATGTGGGATAAATATGTCGGGTTCGACGATTACGCCTTGGGTAGTGGGTAACTGGAAAATGAACCCATTGCAAGCCGATGCTGGCGCACTTCTTAAGAATTTTAAGCAATTATTAGATGAACAAAATATTGCTGAAGCGGCATGTCATATTGGGGTTGCACCAACAGCTATTGCTCTGACCACGGTGCAAAATGAATTAACACAAGCTAGCCGTAACATCATAACCGTTGCACAAGACGTTTCTCGCGTTGCAGGTACAGGTGCATATACGGGTGAACTCAGTGCTGAGCTATTAAAAGATTATGGTGTTGAATTTGTACTGATTGGTCATTCGGAACGCCGTGAAATATTCGCTGATCAACCGCATATCATTAATGAAAAAGTAAAAAATGCATTAAACGCAGGTTTGACTGTGATTTATTGTGTGGGTGAAAGCTTAGAACAACGTGAAAGCGGCCAAGCAGAACAGATTGTGTTACAACAAATATGTGATATTGCTGCTGTTGTACAAGCAGAGCAGTGGAAACAAATTGTGGTAGCTTATGAGCCAATTTGGGCTATTGGCACAGGTAAAACAGCGTCACCTGAAGATGCGCAAGCGATGCACGCTAAAATTCGTGAAGGTTTAAGCCAAATCACCCCAATGGGACTTCATACTGCGATTCTTTATGGTGGTAGTGTAAAACCTGAAAATGCAGTAGAGTTGGCAGCCTGTCCGGATATCAATGGTGCGCTGGTCGGTGGTGCATCATTAAATGCAGAGTCGTTTTATAAAATTGCTCAAGCATTTGCAAATACAAAATAATTAGGAGTTCAGCATGCATACGTTTGTGCTGGTGGTACATATTATCTTAGCGATTTTAATGATCGTGCTGATTTTAGTTCAGCATGGTAAAGGCGCAGATGCGGGTGCATCTTTTGGTGGCGGCGGTGCTGCAACTGTATTTGGTGCATCGGGTTCGGGTAACTTTATGACCCGTTTGACTGCGATTTTAACGGCTTTGTTCTTCGTTACGAGCTTGACACTTGCTGTGTTTGCAAAGAAACAAACGACAGATGTTTATAGTCTGAATGCGATTTCTTCAGTACCGACTGCGCCTGCAAAATCGGCTGAAACTTCGCCAACTGCACCAAAAAGCGCTGAATAATTTATTTAGCACTTTCTTTTTTGACGTGTTGCGACTAGAATGCGTCACAGCTGCGGTGGTGGTGGAATTGGTAGACACGCTACCTTGAGGTGGTAGTGCTTTCGGGCGTGGGGGTTCAAGTCCCCCCTTCCGCACCAACTTATAATCCAGAACATAAGTTGGTGTATGCAGCAAAACTCTGTTGATGCGGGATGGAGCAGTCTGGTAGCTCGTCGGGCTCATAACCCGAAGGTCGTTGGTTCAAATCCAGCTCCCGCTACCAATCAATTCTATTTTTAAGATGCAAACTTTTAAATGGACAGCTTTTAAAGCTGAGAAAACTATTTGCATATTGATGCGGGGTGGAGCAGTCTGGTAGCTCGTCGGGCTCATAACCCGAAGGTCGTTGGTTCAAATCCAGCCCCCGCTACCAATCTTATATAGCACACAATCTATATAAGCAGTTTATCTGAAAGTCATTGTGATGTTGATGCGGGATGGAGCAGTCTGGTAGCTCGTCGGGCTCATAACCCGAAGGTCGTTGGTTCAAATCCAGCTCCCGCTACCAATCCTCTGAGATGCAACTCAGTAGGGCAATTCTTCAGGTTGTTTTAGATTGAAAATGACCAAGAAATTGTATATAATTTTTGCATGTTGATGCGGGATGGAGCAGTCTGGTAGCTCGTCGGGCTCATAACCCGAAGGTCGTTGGTTCAAATCCAGCTCCCGCTACCAAGTTTCTAAAAGAGGCTCACAACTAGGTGGGCCTTTTTGCACAGTGGACTATGGTTTTCTGTGTAATAATGGGGCGATTTACGCCCTTTTTTATTGGCTATCGTGTAGTGTCGACAGTATTTTGGTCAAACCGTCATGTTTCACTACTACTATAGTTTCGCATTGGTCTGTAGTGGTCATTTCGACCATCGAATCGCACAAATTTGACGAGAGTAAATGAAGCTATCAAATAAAACTCAAGCACTTCAGGACTTAATTGCCCCAGCGGTGCAAGCATGTGATGTAGAACTTTGGGGGATTGATTTCCAACCTCAAGGAAAACGTTCACTGTTACGTATTTATATCGACCGTGAAGTTGATGAAAATGCAGAACCTGTCATCAATGAAGATGGCGAAGTTGAGCAAGGCCGTGGTATCGGCGTGCAGGACTGTGTTCGTGTCACTCAGCAAGTGGGTGCGATGTTGGATGTACATGATCCAATTTCAGGCGAATATGCATTAGAAGTGTCATCTCCAGGTTGGGATCGTCAGTTCTTTAAATTGGAACAAATGACGGCATACATTGGTCAGCAAGTCGCTTTGCGTTTGATCAGTGCTGTAGATAATCGTCGTAAATTCCAAGCCAAACTTGTAAACGTAGACCTTGAGAACGAAATGATTCAGGTTGAAGTTGAAAAGCAACAAGTGTTGGATATTGACAGCCACAATATTGATAAAGCAAATCTGGTTTTCCAAGATTAATTTAATAAATAAGAATCTGAACGAATAGGTGACTTATGGCTCGTGAAATTCTTACCGTAGTAGAAACGGTTAGTAACGAAAAAGGTGTAAGTCGTGATGCAATTTTTGAAGCGCTTGAACAAGCTTTAGTTGCAGCGACTAAGAAGAAATTCTACGAGGGAACTCACTCGGAAGAAGCTCGTCTACGTGTAGAAATCGACCGTCGTACTGGTGATTACCGTACTTTCCGTCAATGGGAAGTGGTTGCCGACGAAGATCACGAAATGCCAGCATGCCAAGATGCGATCTCTGATGTAGATCCTGCAAAATGGGCAATTGGTGATATTCGTGAACTTGAAGTTGAATCGATTGATTTCGGTCGTATTGCGGCACAAATTGCGAAACAAGTGATTGTTCAAAAAATTCGTGAAGCAGAGCGAGCGCTAATTGCAGATGCTTACGAATCTAAAGTTGGTGAACTCATCTACGGTGAAGTGAAAAAACAAACCAAAGATGGCTTTATCATTGATTTAGGTGACAATGCAGAAGCATATCTTGCGCGTGAAGAAATGATCGCTAAAGAAATTCTACGTCCTAAACAACGTGTAAACGCGATTTTGTTTAACGTAAATCGTGAAGGCCGTGGTGCTCAGTTATTACTTTCTCGTTCTAAACCAGAAATGCTCATTGCATTGATGAAGAAAGAAATTCCTGAAATTGCTGAAGAAATCATTGAGATTAAGGCTGCTGCACGTCAACCTGGCGTTCGTGCTAAAATCGCTGTGAAAACAAACGATCACCGTATTGATCCTGTAGGTGCATGTATTGGTATGCGTGGTACACGTATCCAAGCAGTTCAATCAGAGTTAAATGGTGAGCGTATTGATGTAGTCGTTTGGTCTGATGACGCGGCACAGTACATTGCAAGTGCTCTAGAGCCTGCTGATGTATCAGGTATCGTGATTGATGAAGAAGAACGTACTGCAGATATTATTTTTGCAACGAGTGATCAGTTAGCACGTGCAATTGGCTCTCAAGGTCAAAACGTACGCTTAGCATCTGAATTGACGGGTTACAAGCTCAATATGATGCTTGAAGAAGAATATCACGCACGCCAACAAAACGAAGCGCAACAATATTTAGATATGTTTGTTACACGTCTAGATATTGATGAAGACTTAGCGATGGCGTTAGTTGAAATGGGTTTCACATCATTAGAAGAAATCGCGTATGTTCCTGCGGAAACATTCGATGAGATCGAACTTGATGCTGAAACTGTTGAAATGCTACAAGGTCGTGCAAAAGAAATCGCATTGGCTGATGCATTGAAGCAACAAGAAAACATCCAAGAGCCAAGCGAAGAGCTTGCTGCAATGGAAGGCGTGACTAAAGAAATCGCATATGCGCTTGCCGCTCGCGGTGTGGTAACTGTAGATGATCTTGCGGATCAAGCCACTGACGATATCTCTGATATCGAAGGTTTAGGTGCTGAAAAAGCAGGTCAACTTATTATGAAAGCGCGCGAATCATGGTTTAACTAGGAGGTAATATATGACGGACAAGTCGATTAAGGAGTTAGCTCTCAGCGTGGGTCGTCCAGTTGAGAAGCTGCTGGAACAGGTTCGTGATGCGGGTTTACCACAAACTAAACCTGACGATATTATCTCCACTGAACAACAAAATGCCCTCGTTAACCATTTGAAAAAAGTTCATGGTCAGGATGCGGGCAATGCAGGACAAATCACGTTGAAACGTAAAACTACCAGTACTGCTAAAGTGGCGAGTACATCGGGCAAGGCAAAAACGATTAATGTAGAAGTTCGTAAGAAACATACATTTGTTAAACCGGATCCTGAGCAAATTAAAGCTGAAGCATTAGCGAAAGCACAAGCTGACCAACAAGCACGTAAACAGGAACCTAAGGTTGAAGCGAAAGCTGAAGAACCGAAGCAACAACCAGTATCTAAAGCGAAACAAGCTTTAGAAGCAATGCGCGCTGCTGCGAAGCAAGAACATGCGAAGCAAGAAACACCGAAAGCTGCGGTTGTTGTAAAACGTAAGTCAAACAACAAGCCAATTACAAAACCTGTTGAAACTCTAGAACAGAAAAAAGCACGTGAAGCTCAAGCAGCACAATTGAAAGCTGTAGAAGAAGCGGCGCGTCGTAAAGCCGCTGAAGAAGCGCAACAACGTACGCTTGAGCAAATGCGTCAAATGGCGTCTAAGTATTCTAACGAAGACACTACTGCGACCATTCGTGTTGTAGATGATTCTCCGCTTGCTGCCGGCCTTGTAGGTCAGGCATATGAAGATTCATTTGCGAAAGAAGACCGTGAAATTAAACGTGGTACCAATACCAACAATTCACGTTCACCTAAAAAAGGTGGTCGTCGTGGCGAAGAGCAATCTTTCCGTGATAACTCACATAAACGTGGTTTAAAAACAAGTCAAGCGAACAAGCATGGCTTTGAAAAACCAGTTAAAAAACAAGTTTATGATGTTGAAATTGGTGAAACGATTGTTGTTGCTGACTTGGCTGCGAAAATGGCGGTTAAAGTTCGCGAAGTTATCAAATCACTCATGAAAATGGGGGAATTGGTTACTCAAAACCAAGCGATTGATCAAGAAATTGCAGCACTTGTTGTTGAAGAAATGGGTCACAATCCAGTACTTGTTTCGGATACACAAGCAGAAGACAACTTACTTGAAGCAGCTGAAGAAGCGCGTGGTGTCCAAACCACTCGTCCGCCAGTTGTGACAATTATGGGTCACGTTGACCATGGTAAAACATCACTTCTTGACCGTATTCGTCGCTCTAAAGTGGCTGCAGGTGAAGCAGGTGGTATCACACAGCATATTGGTGCTTACCATGTGAAAACTGAAAAAGGTATTATTACTTTCTTAGATACACCGGGACACGCAGCATTTACTGCAATGCGTTCACGTGGTGCGAAATCTACAGATATCGTAGTGTTGGTTGTTGCAGCAGATGATGGTGTTATGCCACAAACTGCGGAAGCGATTGACCATGCACGTGCAGCAGGTACGCCAATTATTGTTGCTATCAACAAAATGGATAAAGAGTCTGCTGATCCAGATCGCGTATTGAATGAGTTGACGACGAAAGAAATTGTACCTGAGCAATGGGGCGGTGACGTTCCAGTGGCAATGGTTTCTGCGCACACCGGTGCAGGTATCGACGAACTTCTTGACTTGATCTCAATTCAAGCCGAACTTCTTGAGCTTAAAGCATCTGAAGAGGGTGCGGCACAAGGTGTTGTAATTGAAGCACGTGTAGACAAAGGGCGTGGTGCGGTAACATCGATTCTTGTTCAAAACGGTACATTGAAAGTGGGTGACCTTGTTCTTGCAGGTTCGTCATACGGTCGTGTACGTGCAATGACAGATGAAAATGGTCAACGTATTAAATCTGCTGGTCCTTCGATTCCTGTGGAAATCTTGGGTCTACCAGAAGCGCCAATGGCGGGTGATGAAGTTCTTGTTGTAAATGACGAGAAAAAAGCACGTGAAGTTGCTGATGCGCGTATGGATCGTGAACGTCAAAAACGTCTTGAGCGTCAATCTGCGATGCGTCTTGAAAATATCATGGCGTCTATGGGTAAGAAAGATGTGCCTATTGTCAACGTGGTATTGAAAACAGACGTACGTGGTACTTTAGAAGCATTACACGTTGCACTTGCTGAACTTGCAACTGATGAAGTGAAAGTACGTATTATTGGTTCAGGTGTTGGTGCGATCACTGAGTCTGACGTAACACTTGCTGAATCATCAGAAGCGGTTCTTCTCGGCTTTAACGTACGTGCTGATAATACTGCACGTCAAAAAGCTGATGCTGATGGTATCGACATTCGTTACTACTCGATCATCTATCAATTAATTGATGATGTGAAAGATGCGATGAGCGGTAAATTGGCGCCTGAACACCGTGAAACAATTCTGGGTGTTGCTGAAGTACGTGAAGTGTTCCACTCAAGTAAATTCGGTGCTGCTGCAGGTTGTATGGTACTTGAAGGTACATTACACCGTAATAAACCGATTCGCGTATTACGTGATGACGTGGTGGTATTCCAAGGTGAGCTTGAATCTCTTCGTCGCTACAAAGATGTGGTTGAAGAAGTTCGTGCCGGTATGGAATGTGGTCTTGCGGTGAAAGGTTATAAAGACATCAAAGCACAAGATAAGATTGAAGTGTACGATGTTCAATTAATTAAACGGAGTCTTTAATGGCGGGTAGTCAACGTCTGAAGCGTATGGCGGATACAGTACAACGTGAGTTGTCAGAACTGATCCGTCAGGAGCTGAAAGATCCACGCTTAGGTGGTCTCGTGACCATCTCTGCCGTGAAGGTGAGCCCAGACTTAGGATATGCCGAAGTTTATGTGACTGTAATGGGTCGTGAGCTAGGCGATGAGCAAAGTGAAGCCGCAAATAAAGAGACTTTAGATGTCTTGAATAAAGCATCTGGTTTCTTGCGTCATGAACTAAGCCGTCGTATCAAAACACGTATTACGCCACGTTTGCGTTTCCATTACGACAAAACAAATGCTTATGGCAACTATATGTTTGGTCTAATTGCGGAAGCGGTCAAGGACTTACCTCCTACTGACGAAGCAAAAAAAGATGATGAATAATTCAGTTCGCTGAATGAAAAAAGCCACCTTTGGGTGGCTTTTTTATGTTTGAATAACGGTAATTTAAAAACTCAATCACTTTAAAATTATAATATGCCAATGAAAGACAGGTCGAACATGATATTTAATCCGCCAATCTGTAAAAATAATGAATTGAAAAAAATAATCCTTTTGAGTAGCGCATTATTTATTACTATGCCAAGTTGGGCATGTTTAAATACCTATGTAGAAGATTTTTATACATCTGATTCACAAAAAGAAAGTCAACGCGAAGAACATCATGACGAGAAATTGAATAACTTTGTATCAAGGCATCCTAGCCCAATAGACTATCAGGCAGAAAATGATTATGCCGTACATCAGATTTATGCAGGTAAATACGATTTAGCCATTATGGTTTTAAATGAAATTGAAAAAGAGCATCCAGGTTTACCAAAGACTGCAGTGAATTTAGGTACTGCATATGAGTTGATTGGCAATATTCCACAGGCCAAAAGATGGATTGCTGAAGGTATGAAACGTGATCCAACGATTCACCTTGGAAGTGAATGGATTCATCTGAATATTTTAGAAGCCAAAACCAAGCGCGCGACACCAAAATATTTTCATGAATATCCATTGTTAAATGTACATTATGGAACAGGCTATGTTCCTGATGGACATTGGAGTGATCAGCGCAAACCCACAACAGCGGAATACAATGCCATACGAGAACAGGTCAGCTTACAAATCAGTGAGCGGAAGAATTTTGTTTCAAGACAGGATGCCGTGATGGCACAGCTGTTTTATGAATTGGCGAATCTTGAGATGAGCCAGAATCAGCCTGGCTGGTATAACAATTTTCAAAGTAGTTTTGAGACTAACTTACTGATTGATTTAGCTAGGCAGTATGGTTTAAAAAAAACACCTTATAACCAAAAACGTTTGCAATATATGGCTCAAGGGAATGTAATTGAGAAATTATGGATGAAAATTAAAGACTTTTGGGCTATAAGGGATAATCAAACTGGATCTAGATTTAATCCAGATCCTCCGGTTTTGAATGGCGTTTAGAGTGAAATGCACGGCGCCGAGTTCGCTGCCAAGGAAGAGGGCGATTAAGCGCTTCTGGTGCATCACCACTCATCGAGCGCAGTCGTAAATGTAATGCCGCTTGTGCCATGAGGTTTGCAGAAACCGGTGCAGTAATAAAAGCAAAAAGCGTGATCAGGATTTCTGCAAATCCAAAACGGCCTTGAAATGCTGCATAAATAATTGCAGCAATTAGAAAACTTCCTAAACCTAAGGTGCTTGATTTAGTCGGTGCGTGCAGTCGCATAAATAAGTCAGGTAGGCGAACCATGCCAATACCGCCGACCAACATGAAAAAAGCGCCAATCACCAAAAAAATCGAGACCAAAATTTCCATGACTAATTGCATATTAAAGGACTCCTAGTCGATGACGTGGCCAGTAGTGAAATAACGCGCTAAAGCAGCTGTAGATACAAACCCCAGCATGGCAACCAATAAAGCCCCTTCAAACATTGATGTACTTGCCCAATAAATACCTAAAATGACGATTAAGCAGGTGGCATTTAAGAACAAAGTATCTAAAGCAAGTAATCGGTCCACAACTGAGGGTCCCATCACCAAGCGGATGAGGCACAGTAACATTGAGATCGTCACCGCAACTAAACAAATGCCAAGCGCATAAGGTAAAATTGTCATGCAGACTCTCCTGTATCAGCGCCAAAAATAAGGATGAGAGGGCGCTCATAGCGCTCTTTAATGGTTTGAATTTCTGCTTCAGGATCATCCGTGCTCAGCGCATGGACCAAAATATCACCACGGTCTTGGTCAATCCCAGCAGACACCGTACCGGGTGTCGTGGTGATGATCATCGCAAGCAGAGAATTGACTTCTTCATGCTGTGTATCGAGAGGAACACGGAACCATTTCGGATGCAATTTATGTGTCGGACCAAGGACTAGTTTTGCAACATGGATATTACTGACAATAATATCCCATAACACCACAAAGAATAATTTACATGCTGCCAGCCAGTTGATATTCGGTGTTCGATCAATAAAAGGGCGAACCAATCGCGGAATAACAATGGCTAAAACCAAGGCCATGCATAGTGTGGCCGCATCTAAACTGTGCGCTAACATCACCCAGCTCAGACCAACCATGACTGATACCAATGGATGCGGAAACCAGCGATTAAATAAAGATAGTGTCGCCATGTTAAGGTACCTCCATCGGTTTCAGCTGGGTCTCTTCAGGCAATTTTTCTTCTTGTTGCTGTCCCTGAATTTGGCGTCGCTTATATTCAGAAATATGTTCGCCATTTAGGGTTTCAGGCGCAATCAATGCAGGGATGAGGTGTGCATTTGGATCCGCTGATTCGCCACCATATTTGGTTTCAGGTAAATTTTCAGGATCATAAGGTTGAACACTGATAATTTGACCTTCTTTATCCTTTTTCAATAGCAACGATTCATATAATGGGTTGTCTTGAATTTGCTGCGCAGTCTTGTAGGTATAGTCATAGATTGGTGCAGCAAAGACCATATATCCCACAAGCGCTGTTAATAGTAGATAAATGGTCTTGTCATTGCGTAGCGGAGCCTTATTCGGCAAAGCCTGATAACGTTGATATTCTTCAGTATCAATATCATCTTCTGGACGAGATGAACGCCAGAAAAGTACAAAACCAGCGCGGGTAAATGCCATGATACTGAGTAAACTCACCAACAAAACAATTAAAATAATCATGATTTGGTAAGGTGAATTGGCTGTTGCTTGTAAGATAAATACTTTACCCAAAAAGCCGCTAAATGGTGGTAGACCAGCCATCATCAACGCAATGATGAAATAGCAGACAGCAACTGTATTATGCTGTTTCATGCGGGGCGCAATTTTAAAATGATCTTTAAATTCGCCGCGTTGTGAGGTAATCCAACCCGATAGAATATAAAAAGCTGCACCAATAATGGTACTGTGAATCAGGTAATAAAGTCCTGCAGCCCATGCATCCGTATTAAAGAGTGAAATCGCAACCAATATTGTACCGATAGAAGACAAAATCATAAAACCGACAAAACGACGTAAACGATCCGTTCCGATTGCACCATAAGCACCATAGAGCGACGTCACTAAACCAATCGGTAATAGCCACTGCTGTAAGATTTCACGGCTAATCCCATCGTCAAACACAGTGCCATTAACACGGAGAATGGCATAGATGCCGACCTTGGTCATAATGGTGAACAAGGCTGCGACAGGAGTGGTTGCCACAGCATAGGTCTTTGGTAACCAGAACCCTACAGGCAGCATTGCTGCCTTGATGCCAAAGACGGTAAACAGTAACAATGCACCAGCTACAGCAATACGATGTTGATCCGCTTCAAGCAAAGGCATAAGTCGTGCAACATCTGCCATATTTAAGCTACCTACACTGCCATAAATCATCCCGAGTCCGATCAGGAAGAGAGCAGAGGCAAATAGGTTAATGGTGACGTAATGAATACCCAATTGAAAACGTGCTTTGCCTTGGCCGTGTAAGAGCAAAACGTACGATGCCATCAACAGGATTTCAAAGAAGACAAATAGGTTAAATAAATCGCCTGTTAGGAATGCACCACACAAACCCATCAGTAAGAAATGGCACATGGCATGGAAATAACGACCACGCTCATCCCATTCTTTGCTGGCAAACCACATCACTGGCACAGCAAGACCATAAGTCAGCACCAACATGAATGCTGAGAGTCGATCTAGAACTAAGACAATACCAAACGGTGCGGCCCATTCACTCAGGTTATAAACCAAGACTTGGCCAGAGCTGGCGATCATCAAATAACTGATAGATGTGATCAGCCCAAGGATGCCAGAAACATAGCTGATTCCACGACGCCAAGGTTGTCGCCAGTCATGTGCCAACGAGCCAGAGCCGGGGTTGCCCAACAGAACTAAAATAAATGCAGTAATTGCTGGAATTAAAATACTGAAAATCGGGCTATGCGTAGTCCAAAATTGGATGAAGTCATGCATTATGGCTCATCCTCCCGCGGGTCAATTTGCGGTATTTCTTCTTTGGAGTCCACATGATCTGTTCCGGTTTCATAGCGGCTACGCAGAGCCAATTGTACGATAAACGCAGTGGTCGCAAAGCCAATCACAATGGCGGTTAGGACCAAGGCTTGTGGTAAAGGATCGGTCGCTTTGGTTGTTTCCGTTAACACAGCCGGTGCGTTGACATGAATACGTCCCATGACAAATAAAAATAAGTTCACAGCATAGCCAATCATGGCTAAACCCAGCACGACAGGAAAGGTACGTGCCCGCAAAATCAGGTATACCCCTGTTGCGGTCAGTAAGCCAATGGCTGAAGCGAGTAAAAATTCTAAACTAATCATCTTATTCGCCTCTTGGAACTGGACCAGACATACTCGAGTGACGCGAGTCGCCTAAGACGGAAATCATTAACATCGTCGCACCCACAACAGTGATGTAGACACCTGTGTCGAAGAGGGCAGCGGAGGCAAGGTGCATTTCACCTAAAATGGGTGGTGAGACATAGATATGAGCACTGGTCAGGAATGGGCGGCCCCATAGCCAAGCAGCGATCCCTGTCAAACCCGCAATGGTTAAACCAATACCAATCCACACTTCATATAAGCGACCTGATTTTGCACCAATCAATTGTTCAGCACGGTCTTGACCGAGCGCGATATATTGAATCACTAAGGCTAAAGAGGTAATTAAACCTGCAATAAAGCCACCGCCAGGTAAGTTATGACCCCGTAGGAAAATATACAGACTGATCACCAAGGCCAAAGGCAAAATCCAAGATGAGGTAATACGGAACATCAGTGGCGACGGATTAAAACGATAGGTCAGACCTTGCGTAATGGTGGTGCCATGAGCACGCATACCATCCATCATGCATAGCGTACCAATTGCAGCAATTCCCAGTACGGTAATTTCACCAAAGGTATCGAAACCACGGAAGTCCACCAAGATCACGTTGACCACATTGGTACCACCACCAAGTGGGATAGACTGCTGCATGAAGAACCATGAAATGGAGTTATGATCACGGGTCATGATCAACCATGAAATCCATGCGATCCCTAGACCTGCAATAATCGCAATCAATGCATCTCGCCAACGACGTGACACACTCGACTCATAAGGGGTGAGCTGTGGTAATAACGATAAGCTCATAAGTAAGAGCACGGTGGTCACCACGTCAACAGTAATCTGTGTTAACGCCAAATCGGGAGCGGAGAAACAGATAAACACCATGGTCACAACCAGACCGACTGCACCACTGATGAGGACGGCTTTAATCCGTTCATGGTGGAACCAAAGCATCATCCAACATGCAGAGAATAATAATAGCCACAGAACGATCGCGATGACCGGTGCATGTACCAGTTCACGACTGCCTGTGCCGATGCCTTGCAGCCAAAATGGAACGATGACGATGGCTACACTAAAGATTAAAATCCACAATACATAGCTTTGTAATTTGCCGTTTTCAGTAAAGCGACGAAATTTTCTTGAGCTGAGTAAAAGATATTTTAAAAATAAGTCGAACAGCACTTTACCTTGCAAACGACCCAAAAATGGATCTAAGTCGATCCGGCGTAATTTGCCGCCCTTTGCCAATGCGAAGTAGAAAATTAAACCACCCAAGAGTGCTATTACACTCATCAAAAGCGGTGCATTTAAACCATGCCAAATCGCTAAATGTGCACCTTCAAACGTTAGGTTTTGAATACTCGCACGTGCTGTGCTGTTGACTATATGCTCAACTAATAGGGCAGGGAATAATCCAACTAAAATACATAAAGCAGCCAGTAATGTTGCTGGTGCGCGCATACCAAACGGTGGTTCATGTGCTTCTTTATTGGGAATTTCTTTCCCCAGTGGACCATCAAAAAACACCCCGTGAACTAAACGTACTGAATACGCGACAGCAAAGATACCGGCAAAGGTGGCAATGATGGCTGATACGATCATCACAGGCCCAGTCAGATTGGCTAAAAGCTCAGTAAAGAACATCTCTTTAGAGAGGAAACCATTGGTTAATGGGACACCTGCCATAGAGGCCGCAGTGATCATGGTTAGCGTTGCGGTAAACGGAAGTAATTGCCATAAACCAGAGAGTTTTCGTAAATCGCGTGTACCTGATTCGTGGTCAATAATCCCTGCGATCATAAACAAGGCTGCTTTGAAGGTTGCATGGTTAATGATATGGAAAATGGCAGCCGCAACTGCGAGGGGAGATCCGATCCCGAGTAGGCAAACAATCAGACCTAAATGGCTGATGGTGGAATAGGCCAAAAGCCCTTTTAAATCTTCTTTGAAAATGGCAAAAAAGGCCGCCATACATAAGGTAAATAAGCCAATAAAGGTGACCAAGTTGTGATATAACGCAGCGCCTGCAAAAATCGGTAATAAGCGTGCAAGCAGAAAAATTCCGGCTTTCACCATCGTGGCAGAGTGTAAATAAGCCGAGACGGGGGTCGGTGCCGCCATAGCATTTGGCAACCAAAAATGGAAAGGGAACTGCGCACTTTTAGTAAATGCTCCCATTAATATTAATAGCAGTGTGGGTACAAAAAGCGAGTGCTGCTGAATTTGGCTACTCATCGTTAGGATTTGATCAATCTGATAGGTGCCCGTGATTTGCGCCAACAGAACAAAACCACCCAGCATACATAAACCACCCATACCTGTAATGGTCAAAGCCATTCGAGAGCCACGCTGAGCTGCGTCGTAATTGCTCCAATAACCAACCAAAAGGAAAGATGAAATGCTGGTAAGTTCCCAGAAAATAAGCAATAAAATTAAATTATTAGACAATGAAATGCCGAGCATGGCAGCCATGAACAGCATCAATAAAACATACAGTTTACTGAGCGAATTCTTTGGACTTAAATAATAGTAGGCATAGATATAAATTAAGGTGCCGATCCCGGTAATGAGCAGGGAAAACAATAAGCCCAGTGCATCGAGGCGGAAACTGAAATCAATGCCAACTTGAGTGAGCCATGGCCATGTTTGAATGACGGTTTTGCCATTAAATACATTTTGAGCCTGACTCAATAATAAAACTAAACTGCTGAGGCTGACGCCAATCGCCCCTAAAGCTGTTACCCCGCGAGAGAATTGCTTCAACCACGAGACAAGTGTTGTGCCTAGTATTAACGGTAACAATATAATAATCGGTAGCACACTCGTATCCATTGTCATGATTAGGCGGTGAAACCTAGGTGTATTTCATCTTTCAAGGATTACAGGACAGCAAAGAGCAGTCCAAAAATTCAATCTTGAAAGCCATGTGTGTCAAAAAAAATTAAAAACAAGCTGTGTTGCGCAACTCGTGAAGCGATAGCAATTTCCGATGTTACTATGAAAATTGCAAATAAAACCGATCATATTACATGCGTAAAACAACATCAATCTTTTTTATGAACCACTTACATATTATACGCCTGACGAAACTGTCTAGACATCTATTGCGGCCTTGTTGCTGAATATTTAAACATCGAGTCGGTGTATTATACTCAGCCAATCAGCCTCAGTATTTTTAACTCAGTGGTTGGATTGTAACGTCCTGATCACCTCGCTGTGATAAAGCCCTAACCAATTCTTGTTGCTGTTGCTCGGTCAGTTGTGTCTGAATTAATTGCAACATGTGCTGGATGGTATCCGGATGGCTCAGCGGCTCATTTAATTCAGTCTCTTCAGTTTTAGGTGGAAGCGATGGTTTAGATCCGAGTTGCAACTGCTGATAAATTTGATCATAGGTTTCTTGTAGTTTTTCAGGCTGAATCTCACTGAGCTTTTTATTCTGTAATTGTAAGCACTGAAAACGAGAAGCTTGTTCCATCAGTTCAGGACGGTTGCCGCTGGCAATGATTTGGAGTCGTGGAAACGCTTGATTTAAACGGGTCAAAATCACTTGAGTCATGTTTTGATCGAGTTGGTGGTCTATGGCGTCGATCAATAAAATCCCGTCACCTTCTTGGCAAGGATATAAGCTATGAGGATTGAGTAGACACAGGCGACGCACAATATCACCAATTAAGGCCACAAGGTTGCGTACACTATTTGATAGCTGTTGGAACAACATATCTTTGCCTTGATAGCAGACCATTAACTGTAATTTGGGGTGATATTGCAGATAAATATTGGTCACATCGGGCAACACGGTCTCTAAGGCTTGTTTTAATGATCTGAGTGACGGCGCGTGTAGATCGGCCTGAGCTTGCGCCAGTTTTTGTCCAAAAAGTGGCGTGTCAGATGCGTTGGGTATATCGGCTTGGGTTTTAGGATGTAATAAATTTTGAATTAATTCGGCACTTTGCGCATTTTCAATGTCGGATATTTCTCGAAACCACTCAAAAAAACGAATAAACGTGGTAAAGGGAATGGCCGATATTTCATAAGCATACGAAGGCTGAAAAATAGCAGGATTATTTTTATTGAGAATATTCACATCGTTGACGAAACGTTCAGCAGGGTAATAGGCAATGAGTGGCAACCCTTGTAACGGATCGGCTTTGAGGGCTTTTTGATACAGCGCAACCATCGATTCTAATTGCTGTGTTTCGGCCTTACTGAGGCCGACGCCTTGACTGTTTAAGGTTTTGTACAATTGCCATGAACAACATTGTGGGTCTTGGTCTTGTTGATCACTTGAAAGCTGAAATGAGCCAATGTCTTCGGGAAAACTGACTTGAATATCAAGTTTCGATTGCAGGCGATTTAACATGATGTCTTGATCGAGCATCACCACGCCTGCGGTGCGTAAATCTTTATAACGTGCAGCGAACCAAGTGAGGGCCTGATAACTAAAGCGTAGTAGGGAGGTTTTTCCAGAACTTTGATCACCCAAAATTAAGGTGATCGGCAGATCGTGGTAATTAAAATTGAGGGTGATATCAGTAAAATGAAGGGTGTGCTTGAGTTGGATCGATTGTAATTTCATGGTGCACCTTTTACTGATTTATTGTTTATTCACCTTTTTCATCATACTAGCTGACCGCTTGTGCCAAAGATTTGGGCATTTGACGTTTTAAGTGCTGCATCAAGTCATAAATATGATGGATATTTAAACTTACTTTAGCACGTGTGCAAGCCACGTAAAGTAACCGTAACTCTTCGTCACTAATTTTATAATCTTTATCGTTGAGCTTAAATTGGTAGTCATCTTCAATATGTACCCGATCCCATTCTAAACCTTTGGCTTTATGGGCGGTCGAGATGATGTAGTCGGCTTGATCAATTGGGGTGATTTTCGCCAGCGCCTTTTTCAGTGGGTCAGTACCGTGGTCATCGACCAACTTCACTAGCGGTTTAATATCGCTGCCGTCATTGGTTTCACAATATTCATGCACATCATGCCATGAGTTAAACCACGCAAGCTCTGGGACATCGACTACGCGCTTGCCTTGCTTGAGCATGGCTGCAGCATCGACAAAACGATTGAGTCGCGCATGATCTGCTTGCAGGCTAACTTTTTCGCCCTTAACCAAACCCGCCAATAACAGTTCCATCGCACGTGCATTGGTACGACATAAAATGGCATCCCGCATCTTAGTATGTGGCTTATTGACCACTTTAGAGTTGAGCTGCGGATTACCCAATAAAGGCACGGTTTCGTTCAATGCGCCCAGTAGAGCATTGGCGTTCAAGGCAATTTCTTCACCAAAACGGAAAGACGTGGTTAAACGGGATTCGGGTAAAGGGAGTTGCTGCATGGCATTGACTGCGCCACGCCATGCATAAATTTGTTGATGCGCATCGCCAACATAGATGACTTGGGTATTCCGCTGTTTCAGTAAAATCCCTAGCATTAGCGGGTCAGCATCTTGAGCTTCATCGAACAGCACATAATCCGCAGGAATATTCGGTTCAGACAAAGCCCAAAGTTTTAAATAAATATCGTGTCCAATCCCTGCTGCATGGTTCGGATCAATCGACTCTAACCAACGACGTTCAATGGCAGGATACAAATGCTTTTGTAAGCTTTCGATATCGTCCGGATGCAGCCAACTCGGTGCTTGTAGATGTCGTGGGGCAGGGTACTGTGAACTGGTCGAACAGAAATAACTGACAGCGTTTGCCACCAGACTTGCCAAACGCGAAGGCATGAGTACATATTTTTCATAACGACCGCCCATCATACGACGTAAGGTGATCGGTTCTAGTCGATATTCTTTGGCAATAAAACTCGGACTTAAACGTGGTAGACGCAGTTTGTCAGTCACTCCACGTGGAACACTACGATAAGCCAATGAGTGGAAGGTTCGACAGTCGACATTTTGATGAAAACGATTCTGTGCTTCGGTGGCAATGGCTTTGTTAAAGGCCAAGTACATGCCACGCCGCTGAGGCATGGCATCACTGATCATTTGCAGTGTGGTTGTTTTACCTGTGCCAGCATAGGCAATCACTTTAAATGATTTACCAAGACGTGCGTTATCTATGGCGGTGGCCTGCTCATAGGTCGCGGTCGGTTTTTTAAGATCTGGCACGGTTGCGTCTTAGTGCTGACGGTTGGCTTTTTCAACCAAACCGGAAAGGCCTTGACGACGAGCGAGTTCGTTAAGTACCAATTGAGGATCAATATCGAAATAACCCAACATCACAATGGTATGGAACCAAAGGTCTGCTACTTCGTAAATCAAATCGTTTTTGTTGTCTTCATTGGCTTCGATTTTGAAATCTTTAGCGGCAATGATGGTTTCAACACTTTCTTCACCGATTTTTTCTAAAATTTTGTTGAGGCCTTTATGGTAAAGCTTTGCCACATAAGAGGACTCAGGATCAGCTTGTTTGCGTTCAGCCATCATTTTACCTAAGTAGTCGAGTACTTCGACTTGCTCAGATTGCGCATTGGATGCATTCATCGCAAGAGTATGTGGATTTGCTGATTTTGCACCATAAATTGCAGCCGGATCTTTTAATTGCGCATCGACAATTTCCCAGCCATTGGCAGTAAGCTTGCGGTAGAAGCATGACTCACGGCCGGTATGGCAGGCAATGCCGCCATGCTGTTCAATTTGTAGCACAATCACGTCAGCATCACAGTCCAAACGGATTTCATGTACGGTTTGGAAATGGCCAGATTCTTCACCTTTGTGCCATAGCTTATTGCGTGAACGTGAAAAGTACACCGCCTGATTTTTTTCTGCAGTTTGCGCCAACGCTTCACGGTTCATCCATGCCACCATCAATACGCGCCCGCTTTGATGATGCTGTGCAATAGCAGGCACTAAGCCTTGTTCGTTAAATTTTACTTCATCGAGCCATTGCAGGTTGTTCATGAGGATTTCACCAATTCAAAAATCAAAAAATAAATGCCGCAGCATTTGAGCAGCACTATAGTGTAAGCCATCAAGAGAATGATGGGGAGTTAATTCTTAATCAAATTTTAAATTGCGCAGTTCAGCCGCAGAATCATCTGCAGGCTTTCGGGCAATGTCAGCATAATTCATGTGCCCAAATGCACCCGTTTTTAAGCCGGAAATCGTAATCGCCATTTCTTTGCGGAAAAACGGCAGCTGATACATAGCACGAAATGAAAAATCACGGAGCGGTGCTGTCCAGCGATGATGTGATTGATAAAAAGGAGTCAGCAAGCGACTAAAAAATTGGTAAAATCGCACGGAGGACAACCGTAGCTGATGATACTCCTGCCAGAGGTTTTGCAGTGAGGAGTCCTGTTGATATTGAAGCAGAGCTTGACTGATGGCCCATGCATCGAGCAAAGCCATGTTGGCGCCTTGTCCAAGCTGTGGACTCATGGCATGAGCAGCATCGCCTAATATGCCGATACGACCTTCACCAAGTTTGCTCAGCACCACATCACGATAATTGGCAGATAGCCATTGCTGCGGATCATCTGGATGTGGAATCACATGCGCTAACCATTCTGCAATACTCGGCCAGCGTTTTGAAACTTCAAGCAACCATTGCTGCTGTGCGTTCTTTGTTTTTAAGAATTCCTCTAAATCTTCTGTGGGCAAACTCCAGAAAATGCTCGAAAGGCGCTGTTCAGGCTGTGTTGGAATTGCTCCCGTAGGCATCACACCCATCATGATGTTGGAGCGGTCATAGAATTGGTGCAAGATTTGTGGATTGAGCACTTCGCATTCAGGCACGATGATCCACTTTGCACCCCAAGGATAGGCTTGGTTGAGCTTTTCCCACGCTTTAGGGCGTAAATGGCTGCGTGCGCCATTGGCGATCAACACGAGATCAAACTGACGTTGAAAAGATTGATCTGCGGACTGCCCAATCACGTTTATACCCTCACTGGACTCTTGAAGTTCATGTACCTCATGCGCCATGCACCACTCAACGTGTTGAGGATATTCACGGACTTTGGATGCGAGGACATGACAGAGCGCGGCACGGTGAATGCCGAGTGCATATGAACGTTCATCAGCTTGTCGATAATGACTGTTAATCAGCAAGTCGCCGCCAGCCAGTTGACCTTCCAGACCTGTTACCACAGCACCTAGGCTTAAGGCATGTTCCAAAATGCCTAAATGTTCGAAAACCGCAAGCCCGGCGGGTTGTAATAATAATCCTGCGCCCACAGGTTCAAGTTGTGAGACTTTTTCATATAAGCTGATTTGATGGCCTTGATTAGCAAGCATTGCTGCAGCAGCCAATCCTGCCGTACCTGCACCGACGATGGCAATGTTTTGAGTTTTCATTGTTATAAAAGTTGATTTTATCTCAGCCCAATGTAGCAAAATTGCCGCATAAAACCCAATAAAAAAAGCCCTCAAAAGGGCTTTTTAAAGGGTGAGTCAGGTCTTACCAATGTTCACCAGGGAATAGGCGAGCATATGCTTTTTGTACCCAATTGAGTTTTTCTTGCTTACCAATAGACGCTGAAGAGCTTGGGAACAGGTTATAACCAATCGACATGAGTTTATTGTTAATGTCAGGAGCAATGGAGTAGGTGATCGAAGCCAAACGGCCCAAATTGGTTGCGACTTTCTTCGGACGTTTCACGATGGCATAGGCAATCAGGTCAGTTGCTTGTTCTGGAGAAAGCGTTGGAACATATTTATAAATTTTGGTTGGGGCGATCATTGGCGTGCGCACCAATGGCATGTAGACCGACGTGATGGCAATATTATGCGAGTGAACTTCAGCACTTAGGCAACGGCTGAAAGCATCTAATGCGGCTTTAGATGCAACATACGCAGAGAAGCGCGTTGCATTGGCCAATACACCAATCGAACTGATGTTAATGATATGACCTTCACGGCGAATCATCATTTTCGGCAGTAAATTCATCACCAAACGTACCGCGCCAAAATAGTTCAACTGCATAGTACGTTCAAAATCATGGAAACGATCAGTTGATTCATGCACGGCACGGCGAATAGAACGGCCAGCGTTATTAATTAAAATGTCAATATGATCGACGGAAGCGAGAATTTGTTGTGCCACAGCATCAATGGATTCCATATCATTGAGGTCACATGGGAAAACATCAGCTTTACCGCCAGTGGCTTCAATTTCAGCTTTTACGGCATCAAGCGTTTCTTTGGTACGTGCAACCAATAGAACATGTGCGCCTGCGTTGGCAAGGCGATGCGCTGTGGTTAAACCGATACCACTTGATGCACCGGTGATTAAAATGGTCTTGCCGTTGACACGGTCAACGAAACGTTTCTCAAGTCTTGAATTCACGATGAGGTTCCCTGTTAAATCAGTTTTATTGTATTCATTTATCGGCCCGACAATGCTATGTGCAGGGCTGTTTTAAGTCAGCGGTATGATAGCGTTTTATTAAAAAAAAGCCATATGATAAGTAATTGATAATAAAATAATATTTAGAGTTTTTACTCTAAATTAAAATCCCTATTTACTCATTTTTTAACACATAAATATGTGAAAGAGAAGTGCTTTTATCCACATCGTTGCAACGTAAAAAAGTCGATTTTCAAAATAAATAAAATTGTAAATAAATATAGAAACAGGGCCATAGATGCGCAAAATTGAAAGGCGGATAATGTGGGGGTGGTTATTTAAATGAAATGGAAATAAAAACAGGCCTTAAAAATAAGACCTGTGGATTGTGCACTTGTGGTTTAAACAGCAGCTAAGGCTTGCTCTAAGTCGGCAATCAAGTCATCTGCATGCTCGATTCCAATCGATAAACGAACCATATCAATGCTGACACCGGCTGCTTTGAGTTCATCTTCATTGAGCTGACGATGTGTCGTGGTCGCAGGATGGCAAGCTAAACTTTTGGCATCACCAATATTCACAAGGCGAGTAAATAACTGCAACGCATCGATGAAACGTGTGCCACCTGCAAGGCCGTCTTGAACCCCAAAGGAAAGAATCGCAGATGGTTTGCCTTTGACATATTTTTGCGCCAAAGCATGCTGAGGATGGTCTTTTAGGCCAGCGTAGTTGACCCATTTTACTTTTGGATGCGCTTGTAAATATTCCGCCACTTTTTGCGCATTTTCAGTATGACGCTCCATGCGCAGGCTTAAGGTTTCCAAACCTTGTAAGATTAAGAATACACTATGCGGGCTGATCGCAGCGCCTGTATTACGCAGAGGGACCACGCGCGCACGGGCAATGTAGGCTGCGTCACCTAAGGCTTCGACATAATTGACCCCGTGGTAGCTTGGATCAGGGGTGTTGAGTGATTTAAAGCGTTCAGGGTATTTGCCCCAAGGAAATTTGCCGCTATCGACGATGATGCCACCGATCGAATTACCATGACCGCCAATATATTTTGTGAGTGAGTGCACCACGATGTCGGCACCAAATTCAAATGATTTTTGCAGAACAGGTGTGGCCACAGTATTGTCTACGACTACAGGTATGCCAAATTCATGCGCAATTTTCGAAATTGCTTCGAGGTCAATAATATTGCCCAATGGGTTACCAATAGATTCGACAAAGACCAACTTGGTCCTGTCATCGATGAGGCTGCGCAGCGCTTCGGGGTTTTGATAATCAAAGAAGCGAACTTCAATGCCTTGTTTCGGCAGGGTGTGGGCAAACAGATTATATGTGCCGCCATATAGGGTCGAAACGGAAGCGATATTGTCGCCCGCTTCAGCAATGGTTTGAATCGCATATGTAATGGCAGCCATACCAGAGGCTAAGGCCAAAGCGCCTATACCGCCTTCGAGCGCTGCAACACGCTGTTCAAGTACCGCCGTGGTTGGATTCATAATGCGGGTATAAATATTACCTTGAACTTTTAAGTCAAATAAATCAGCACCATGCTGCGTGTTATCAAACGAATATGATGTTGTTTGATAGATCGGAACTGCAACAGCTTTGGTGGTTGCTTCCGGGGTATACCCCGCGTGAATTGCTAAAGTTTCGTCTTTATATGTCATGATTACATCATCTAAGTGAGCTAATTTTTTAAATAGTCTATCATTTATATATATGAATAAAAGTGCTTTATTTATAAAATGAATATCATAATTATTCATATTGTTGAAAAATTTTCAGCTAAAGATGAGCGAAATCATGCTTAAAAACGCATGTTTAAATTTTGTTCGCCATTAAACTTGTAACAATGCATTGAAGGCGTGTGCGAAACCTTATTTTTTCACGACTTTATGCGTATAATAGCCGATTATTTTTTCGCTCAATTGAGCAGGGACAACTTTGTGTTGTTCCTTATATGTTTTGACTATTGAGGAGTCCTAAGTGGCCCAATATATTTACACGATGAACCGTGTGTCGAAGATGGTTCCGCCTAAGCGCGAAATCCTGAAAGACATCTCTTTATCATTTTTCCCAGGCGCAAAAATTGGTGTGCTTGGTCTAAACGGTGCAGGTAAATCTACCTTGCTTCGTATTATGGCGGGCGTAGATAAAGATTTCTCAGGTGAAGCACGTGCTCAACCGGGTATCAAAATTGGTTACCTTGAACAAGAGCCGCCATTGGATGAAAGCAAAGACGTTCGTGGTAACGTTGAAGACGGTTTACGTGAGCCGTTAGATGCTTTGGCGCGTCTTGATGAAGTGTTTGCAGAATATGCAGCAGAAGATGCTGACTTTGACGCACTTGCAAAAGAACAAGAGAAGTTAGAAGCCATTATTCATTCATGGGATGCACATAATATTGTGAACCAAATGGATCAGGCTGCTGCAGCGTTGAACCTTCCAGCTTGGGATGCAGATGTATCTAAGTTGTCTGGTGGTGAGCGCCGTCGTGTTGCACTTTGCCGTTTGTTATTGTCTAAACCAGACATGTTACTTCTAGATGAACCAACGAACCATTTGGATGCTTCATCAGTATCATGGTTGGAACGTTTCTTGAAAGACTTCCCAGGTACGATCGTTGCGATTACCCATGACCGTTACTTCTTGGATAACGTGGCAGAGTGGATTCTTGAGCTTGACCGCGGCATGGGTATTCCATACCAAGGCAACTACTCTTCTTGGTTAGAGCAGAAAAATGCCCGTTTAGAGCAAGAGCAGAAGCAAGAAGAATCTTTTGCTAAAGCATTGAAAAAAGAACTTGAATGGGTTCGTTCAAATGCCAAAGGTCAGCAAAAGAAAAACAAAGCGCGTATGGAGCGTTTTGAAGAGCTTAACTCACGCGAATTCCAACAGCGTAATGAAACGTCTGAAATCTATATTCCACCTGGTCCACGTCTAGGTAATAAAGTTGTAGAAGTTGAAGGTATTAGTAAATCCTTTGGTGACCGTACACTTTATAAAGATTTATCGTTCGTTGTACCACCTGCTGCAATTGTAGGTATCGTGGGCGAAAACGGTGCGGGTAAAACCACATTATTCCGTATGATGACAGGCGAACAACAACCAGATACAGGTACAATTACACTCGGTGAGTCTGTTAAAGTGGCTTATGTTGGTCAGATTCGTGACACCTTAGATGACAACAAAACTGTTTGGGAAGAAGTTTCTGGCGGTTTAGATATCTTGAAAATTGGTGAATACGAAATCGCATCTCGTGCGTATATCGGTCGCTTTAACTTCAAAGGTCAAGATCAGCAAAAACGTGTAGGTCAATTGTCAGGTGGTGAACGTAACCGTTTACAACTTGCGAAAATCCTGCAAATGGGTGCAAACGTCATCTTACTCGATGAACCGTCAAACGACTTGGATATTGAAACTTTACGTGCGCTTGAAGATGCCATTTTAGTATTCCCGGGTACTGTAATGGTGATCTCGCATGACCGTTGGTTCCTCGACCGTATTGCAACGCACATCTTGTCATTTGAAGGTGAAACCCCTGAATTCTTCACGGGTAACTACCATGAATTTGAAGAATACCGTCGTAAACGTGATGGTGATGACCTTGTTGCAAAGCGTCAAAAATACCGCAAAATTGGCAACTAAGTTCCAGTTTTAAAATAAAAAAACCAGCCTGCGGGCTGGTTTTTTATTACTTAGGATGCAATGACTATACGATAATGTCTTCATAGGCATGATGTAAGACGTAGTCTGCTTGTTCATGGCCTTGTGCAGCCGCTTTACTGAGCCAAAGCTCTGCAAGTTCATAATTGCGGTCTAAGCCGAGTTCTCCACGTAAATAACCGAGACCTAAGCGATATTGGGCATCTTTATGACCTTTTAATGCGGCACTTAAAAAATTCCACATGGCATTGCGATAGTCAGTAGGGGATTGGTCTGCTGAATCCATAGTATGGTGACTGAGAAAGTCTTGATGGTGTTGAGCCGCAAGAATTTCAAAATAAGTCCCTTGGGCGTAATCACCTTCGGCTTCTGGAATCGAAAGGTGCATTCCTTGCAACTTTGGATTCATCTGTTGTGACAACAGTGCATAGATTTTTTTCAGAGCTTGTATCATCATTGTTAAACTCCTTGTTTCTAAATATAACCACTTGATTAATAAAAATATTAATTGCAGTCATTCGTGCGCTGCGATGAATGATTTAATTGTTTTAAACAGATCACACTTAAGATGAAAATTAGCATGCTTGTCATGATATGTGAATAGGTATTGAAAAATATTTATAAGTAATTTCAGTCATCTAGATCGCGAAAAATTATTTTTAATAAATTGAAAGTAGATGCTGAAAAAAGTAGTTTTAAAGTTTGAAGGTAAAACGTAGTACTGAAGGTTGAATCATGTAATTTTATTACGTTTACTGCACCTGTTAAGCTTCAAGACTTAAGAACATATAATTTATAAAGGTCAGAAAATAATGAGTGAGCATCATGGGCATGACCACAGCCATGCCGTTGTGACGGAAGGGAATGTCAAAAAATTAAGTTTTGCCTTAGCACTGACCACGACGTTTTTGATTATTGAAGTCATTGCTGGATTTGTGACACAAAGTTTGGCGTTATTGTCAGATGCGGCACATATGTTCACCGATGCTGCAGCCCTTGCCATAGCATTGGTCGCGATCAAAATTGGCAAGCTTCCTGCTGACAACAAACGCACCTTTGGCTATCAGCGTTTTGAGATTTTAGCTGCCTTGTTTAATGCCTTGATGTTATTTGTAGTTGCAATATATATCTTGTATGAGGCCTATCAGCGCTTTTCAACGCCGCCGGAAATTCAAAGTATGGGCATGATGATTGTCGCCGTTATTGGTTTGATCATTAACTTAATCTCGATGCGTATTTTATTTTCCAGTTCACAAGAAAGCTTGAATGTGAAGGGGGCGTATCTAGAAGTGTTGAGTGATGCCCTAGGTTCTGTTGGTGTAATTATTGGTGCAGCGATTATTTATTTTACGGGCTGGATGTGGGTCGATACACTAATTGCGGTGCTCATTGGCTTTTGGGTTTTACCAAGGACTTGGATTTTACTCAAACAAAGTATCAATATTTTATTAGAAGGCGTGCCTGAAGAAATTGACATAGAAAAGTTACGCAATGATTTATTGGCACTCAATGGGGTAGAGAGTATTCACCAGTTAAAGGTCTGGGCAATAACATCAAAGAATGTGCAGTTGACAGTTCATCTCTTTGCACCTGAAGCCGATCGTAATGCCTTGTATTTTGAGGCGATTGAAATGTTGCAACATGAACATGGAATCACGGAGATGACATTACAAATCGAAGAAGATGAATGTGTGGTACACCAACATACCCAAAATTCTGATTATGCACATGGGCATCATCAAGATGATCACGCGCATTCTCATGATGAATCACATCAGCACTAATGCTGATGTAATTTAAATGGTCGGCTTAGATTTCCCACTCATGATTACATTCGCGGCATTTCCATTTTTTCTGTGATTGCATAAAACCTTGCATTGAAATTTTGAAATCTGGCAGGTCGCGATAGAACATGAAGCCAGCAATCAAGCAAGCAATAAATACAACAACAGTTGCAGTTTGTAATGTAGTGCCTGCACCGTCACCAAAAATCCACATTGCGATGCTGATAATCACCAACAGTAAAAGAATAAATACCGCAGGGATGAGGATAATCAGGCTTTTAGGCACGACAGGACGAGCAACAGGCTGGCCTGCTTGCGCAAGAGGCATAATTTTAGGGCTTTGACATTTAGGACAACGGTATTGCATTGCAACTCCATAATTTTAATCTATGGTTTATTTTAATCAGAATGACGCAGAAAGCAAAAATACCGTAAATTTAAATCAGATAAAATTTAGGCAATAAAAAACCCAAGTCATAATGCTTGGGTTTTTTATAAGATGATTTGCATCACCTTGAATATGGCGTCCCTACGGGGATTCGAACCCCGGTTACCGCCGTGAAAGGGCGATGTCCTAGGCCTCTAGACGATAGGGACAATTTGAGGCAACTTAGAGTTGGTTGACACCATCTCTCGGTATGGGCGCTATATTAGGGGGATAACGCCCATCCGTCAACTAAAAAATCAATTAAGCTTCATCAACTGCATCATTTTTCGGCAGTTTTAAGCTTTCATTGAGCTTTTCCCATGCTTTTGTTTCTTTTTTACTCGGGCCGCCCACAATTTCAAGTGCATGACGTAAGCGAGCAAAGGTTAAATCAGGACCAATGGTTACCATCGATTGCATAACCGGTGTCGAAGATGTCGAACCAGCAATAGCAATAAAGAAGGTTGGCATGAAGTCACGAAGTTTAATGTCCATTTGGTTCGCCAAATCCATAAGCGTTTGGCTGACGGTGTCATTGTTCCAAGTGAACATGCTTTCTAGACGCCAAATGGCAAATTGAAGGCTTTGACGCACTTGTTCTTCAGTCAATTTTTTGCTTTCAAACTGTTCTTTGCTGAGTGTTGGGAATTGGTTGAAATAAAAACCTGCCCAATTCACTGCTTCAGATAATAAATTAATACGCGGTTGAATCGCAGCAGCAATTTCTTCCAAGGTATTACGATCTGATTTCCAAGCCAGCAGGGTGTCGAGCAATTGACCTGGTGTTAAACCTTTAATCCATTGACCATTTAACCAGTTTAGCTTTTCAACATCAAAGATCGGACCGCCTAGTGATACACGTTGAATGTCAAAGTGTTCAATCATTTCAGCCAAAGTGAATTTTTCACTTTCATCTGGCATTGACCAGCCCATACGGCCTAAGTAGTTCAATAATGCTTCAGGTAAAACGCCGATGTCTTTGTAGTAGTTAATTGACGTTGGGTTTTTACGTTTAGACAGTTTTGATTTATCTGGGTTACGTAACAGCGGCATGTGGCAAAGTACAGGCATGTCCCAACCAAAATATTTGTACAATAATTGGTGTTTAGGCGCAGATGGAATCCATTCTTCACCACGAATCACGTGAGTGATTTCCATTAAATGGTCATCAACCACGTTTGCCAAGTGATACGTCGGTAAACCATCGGTTTTCAGTAGAATTTGCATGTCGACTTGCGCCCAAGGAATTTCGACTTCACCACGTAGTAAGTCGTTAAATTTACAAATCCCTTCTTCAGGTACTTTCATACGAATGACATGCGGTTCACCAGCAGCCAAACGCTGTGCCACTTCTTCTGCAGTGTGTTTTAAGCCACGACCGTCATAACGCGGTGATTCACCACGTGCTTGTTGTTCCGCACGCATTTGATCGAGTTCTTCTGCTGTTGCGAAGCAGTAGAATGCATGACCTTTTTCAACCAGTTCCAAAGCATATTGTTTATAAATGTCCATACGTTCAGATTGGCGGTATGGCGCATGAGGGCCACCCACATCTGGACCTTCTGACCAGTTCAAACCTAACCAACGCAATGAATCTAAAATCATTTTTTCAGATTCTGGGGTAGAGCGAAGTTGGTCTGTATCTTCAATACGAAGAATAAATTCACCGCCATGTTGCTTCGCAAAACATAAGTTAAACAATGCAATATAAGCAGTCCCAACATGCGGGAAACCAGTAGGAGAAGGTGCGATACGAGTACGAACAGTCATAATCAGCTTTTAATCAGAATGTAAATTGGGATCTATTATAACGAAAAAGCCTGATCACTTAATGCTTAATTCAACATTGAATGATCAGGCGTTTTTAGTGTTTTTTAGACGACAGTGGGGGAACTGGTCTAAAACAATAGCTTGGGCAGCATCAATATACTGATGGCGTTATGAGTTGCTACCAGAGAAAATGGCTTGAACAAAACGAGAAAAACTTTGGTTTTGTGATGCAAAGAAACTTTGAGTCGGTGCAGCTTTAATAGATGTAAGTACTTTTAAATTATCGTCTGTACGGCCTTTGCCTTCAGATTTTTGCTGATTAATCGCTTTTTCGATCAATGAGGTACGTTCAGCAGGCATCGTAAGTTTGTTATTCGATGCGGTGCTGGTTGCAGCACAAAAAGCAGTCTGTGTAGTCACGCTTAAACTTAAGCCTAGGCATAGTGCGTATGAAAATTTCATGTCCAAATCTCCCCCTAGTTTTGGTGATGGAACTTTTTATTTGCAAAATAGTTTTAATATTTAGACTACGATTTAACCATCTTTCGTAATTAAAAAGTAGAACTACGTCACAATTTTTACAAAAAAACTAAAAAAGTCTGTACTAGGATTACCTAAATAGACTGTTTTCTCCAGATTTTCGGATGTTTTAGCAAATAACTATGAAGATAGCATGGAGATTGCTTCTGATTGTTGCTGTATTAGCAGAATTAAAGCTTTAAATACGTTATTTTTAGATATCTTTAAAAAAGAAATAGATTTGAATTTATATTATAGATAGCTGATTGTTAAAGTTATTTTTGATTTATATAGTGCTCTCAAGATCAATTTGAGTTTGAGCAGATGAAAAAAATAATAGCATCGGGCATTTTCGCTTTGTTGGGTGGAGTGGCGGTACAGGTGTATGCCGCAAAAGATTTCTTAAATGTCTCATATGACCCAACACGTGAGTTTTATCAGGAATATAACCAAGAATTTGGACAATATTGGAAAAAACGTACAGGACAAGAGATTAATTTTAAACAATCTCACGGTGGTTCTGGCAAACAAGCTCGTGCAGTAGCAACGGGTTTACAAGCAGACGTTGTCACTTTGGCATTGGCCAACGATATTGATGAAATTGTGGCGACCGGACAAATCAATAAAAATTGGCAAAAACAATTTCCACATAATTCTGCTCCGTATACCTCAACCATCGTATTTTTGGTGCGTAAGGGCAACCCGAAAAAAATTAAAGATTGGAATGACCTGACCAAACCGGGCGTTGAAATTATTACGCCAAATCCAAAAACAGGTGGGGCACCGCGTTGGATCTATTTATCAGCTTGGGGATATGCTTTAAAACAACCGGGTGGAAATGATGCCAAAGCCAAAGAATTGGTGAAAAAACTCTATAGCAATGTCAAAGTATTGGATTCTGGTGCACGTGGTTCACTCACGACCTTTGCTGAGCGTGGCATTGGAGATGTCTTACTATCTTGGGAAAATGAGGCACTATTAGCGACTCAGGGCCTAGGCAAAGATAAATATGACATTGTTTATCCTTCTATTTCGATTTTAGCTGAACCTTCGGTGGCTGTGGTAGATAAAACCGTCGATAAAAATGGTAATCGAAATTTAGCGAAGGGTTATTTAAACTATCTATATTCACCTAAGGGCCAAGAGCTAGCAGGTAAATATTTCTTCCGCCCTCGCGATGCAAAAGCCACTGCAAAATATGCTGCTCAGTTCCCGAAAGTTCAAACCTTTACCATTGATAAAGTGTTTGGCGGTTGGGCCAAAGCGCAAAAGACACATTTTGTGAATGGTGCGATTTTTGATCAAATTTATAGTGAAAAGAATAAAGAGTAAAACGACCCACTATAATGTGCGCTGTAAAAACGGATAATCTGGATTATCCGTTTTTCGCATATGTAATGCATAAAAATCTATATATAGAGAGTAAGTAGATTGTTTTTGTGTATTTTAATATGAAAAACAAACAATTAAATTCGCTGCGTTAGCTGTATCCAGCAAGACGTTTAAACACGCTGCAATTGCGATTTATGACTTTATTTCATATATTTAGCAGTATTGAATATAACTTTATGCTGGCTGTTATGAAAACTCAATTTAAGGCGTGGCTTAGTGCTGCGTTGCTTGCCACTGGTGTTGCTTTCTCAGCGTCTGCTCAGGCCGCTGATCGTGAATTTTTAAACGTTTCTTATGATGCAACGCGTGAATTTTATGACGAATTTAATAAGTCATTTGGTGCATATTGGAAAGAGCGTACCGGTAAAACGGTTGCATTTAAACAATCACATGGTGGTTCAGGTAAGCAAGCCCGTTCCGTGGTTGATGGTTTAAAAGGTGATGTCGTGACTTTGGCCTTGGCCAATGATATCGAAGAAATTGTGAAGTCTGGTCAGATTCAGCCGGGTTGGCAAAAAGAGTTTCCATATAACTCAGCGCCATATACGTCAACGATTGTCTTCATGGTGCGTAAGGGCAACCCGAAACATATTAAAGATTGGTCTGATTTAACCAAACCGGGCGTACAAATTATTACCCCGAACCCGAAAACAGGCGGTCTCCCACGTTGGGTTTACTTGTCAGCTTGGGGTTATGCTTTGAAACAGCCGGGTGGTAATGAAGCGAAAGCCAAAGATTTTGTGGGTAAGATGTACCATAACGTAAAAGTAATGGACTCTGCGGCACGTGCATCAATGACTACATTTGCAGAACGTGGTATTGGTGATGTGTTATTGACTTGGGAAAACGAAGCTTTAGTTACTCAAAAAACTTTGGGTAAAAATAAATTTGATATCGTGTATCCATCGATGTCGATTTTGACTGAGCCTTCAGTGGCGATCGTGGACAAAACTGTCGAAAAAAATGGTAATAAATGGTTAGCTCAAGGCTATATCAATTATCTTTATTCTCCATTAGGTCAAGAGATGGCTGCTCGTCATTTCTATCGTCCACGTAATGCAGCAGTTTTAGCAAAATATAAATCACAGTTCCCGCCATTAAAAACCTTTACCATCGATGAAGTGTTTGGTGGTTGGGCAAAAGCTCAACAAACACATTTTGTGAATGGTGCGATCTTCGATCAGATCTACAATAATAAGCGTTAATACATCGAAATCTATGATTTGAGATGTTCAGAGACCTCCTTCGGGAGGTTTTTTAATGGATGGCAAAAAAATAAAAACGGTTTTCTCTATGGAAAGTAATATTTCTGTACAAAAAGACGTTTGGAGCTTTGCTAAAACAAGGTAATAATGTGCAGTTACATTTTTAGCTGTGTTGAACGAACCCTTATGTCGCATATTTCTGTATTACTTCATGAAACTGTTGATGCTTTACTGGCAGATCGCAATACAGGAATTTTCGTAGATGGCACATTTGGGCGTGGTGGTCATACGCGTTTATTACTGTCTAAATTAGATGAAAACGCACGTGTTTATGCCTTTGATAAAGATCCGCAAGCGTTGGCTGTTGCAGCAGAATTAGAACAAGAAGATGCGCGTTTTAAAATTATTCACGCTAGTTTTGCCGATTTAAAAGAGGAACTGCGTAGTCGTGGTATCGACTTGGTAGACGGTATTATGGCGGATTTAGGGGTGTCATCTCCGCAGCTAGACCAAGCAGAGCGTGGCTTTAGCTTTATGAAAGATGGCCCACTTGATATGCGTATGGACAATTCACAAGGTCCAACAGCCGCAGAGTGGTTGGTTGATATTGAAGAAGAAGATTTGGCCAATATTATTTTTAAATATGGTGAAGAGCGTTATAGCCGCCGTATTGCCAAAGCGATTAAAGCGGCAGGGTATATTGAAACCACAGCTCAATTGGCCGAAATCGTGAAAGTTGCCCACCCGAAATGGGAAAAAAATAAACATGCAGCGACACGAACTTTCCAAGCAATTCGTATTGCTATTAACAAAGAACTCGACGATATTGATATCTTCTTACCTCAAGCGGTGGAGATGCTGAAACCTGAAGGCACTCTGGCAGTGATCAGTTTCCACTCTTTAGAGGATCGTTTAATTAAACAATTTATTCAAAAAGAATCTACACTTGCAGAAGACACAGGCTGGGGTTTACCACAAAAACGCGAAGATACCCGCCGCTTAAAAAAAGTGTCACGAATTAAAGCAAGTGAAGAAGAAGTTAAAGCCAATCCACGATCTCGTAGTGCTTGGCTTCGTGTGGCAGAGCGTTTAGCTTAAAAGGCAAAGAATGAAAACCGAAGCAATCGAAAAAAACTCTGATCAATCGCAGTCAAAGAAAATCATTACATACGGCATTTTATTGCTCTTGGTTTTTGTGAGTGCGATTATGGTGGTGTTTCAAGTCTTTGAATATCGCCAAGATTATCGTCAATTGAGTACCTATATGCGTGAAAGGGATGACCTCAATGCAGAATGGGGACGTTTGCTGATCGAACAACAAACTTTTGGTGCAACAGCCCAAATTGGGACACGTGCAGTTACCCAATTACGGATGTATTCGCCTCCTATTGCACAAACCGTTGTTATTTCATTGCCACAAACTCCAGAACAGAAAAAATAGGCTGCCGGTCACATGGTTGAAAAGAGAAACAAACAAACTCCGCGTAAAAAACAGCAGTCTGTTACTGGTCGTACAGCCATTTCGGTGGAGATGTGGCGCTATCACTTGATGTGGGCGGTGGTTTTACTGTGCTTTATTGCATTGGTCGGGCGGGCTTTTTATGTACAAATCATCAATAAAGACTTTTTACAAAATAAAGCCAATGCCAAAATTTTAAGAACTGAAACCTTAAAAGCCATGCGCGGTGTAATCTATGACCGTCACGGCGTTCCTTTAGCCATTAGTACTCCGATCATGAAAATCGTGATCGATCCACGTGATTATTTTGACAATAAAAAACTCTTTGAAGAAATTACGGCCGAATTGGCTAAAGATCCAAACAACCGTAAGTTAAAACGTCAATTACCGGATAAAAATCTGAATTTAGATGAACTTGCTGATGCTGTAGGGATGGATCGTACTGAACTGAGACGCAAAATGAATGAGCGTCCACGTTCTCGTTATTTAGTTTTAAAGAAAGAAGTGCCACCACAACAAGCTGAATTGATCATGAAACGTGACTTTCAGGGAGTGTATACAGAGAAAAACTATAAGCGCTACTATCCACAGCCTCAGCCAAACTCACAAATTATTGGTTTAACCAATAGTGAGGGTATGGGCATCGAAGGTTTAGAGATGCAATTGAATGAACGTCTTGCAGGCGTAGATGGTGCGCAGCAAATTGTCCGTGATAAAAAGGGCAACCGCGTTAAAGACCCTGAGATCGTGAAAGAAGTTGAGTCGGGTGAAAATATCACGCTGAGTATTGATTCACGTTTGCAATACATTATGTATCGTGAGTTGACTGCAGCCGGCGTAGCCAATAACGCACGTTCTGCCACAGCGATTGCTGTCGATGTCAAAACGGGTGAAATTTTAGCGATGACCTCTTGGCCGTCTTACAACCCAAATGATAAAAAAGGTGTCTTAAATAAAGATGCCATGCGTAACCGTGGTGCAATTGACTCATTTGAGCCGGGTTCAACTATGAAGCCATTGACCGTGGCAATGGCATTGGAAAGCGGTAAATACACGGCAAATACCGTTGTAAATACCACACCCGGTTCTATGCGTGTAGGGAATCATACTATCCGAGATACGCATAACTATGGCCCTCTGACTTTGGGCGGCATTATTCAAAAATCGTCTAACGTCGGTGTGGCAAAAATCGCTTTATCTCTCCCTTATGAAACATTGCCGACCTTCTATCAACGTCTTGGCTTTGGTCAACGTTCAGCGGTGAAATTCCCCGGTGAAAGTGCTGGTCTGATTTTGCCGAAGAGCAAATGGAATGTGTCTGAAGTAGCAACCATGGCGTATGGTTATGGTTTGAACGCTACAGTGCTCCAACTGGCTGATGCATATGCCATGATTGCCAATAAGGGCGTCAAAATGCCACTGAGCTTGTACAAGCTTGAGGAAAAGCCGAAAGGTGAGCAGATGGTTGACCCTAAAATTGCTGATCAAGTGCTTTTAATGATGGAAGCGGTGACCTTACCGGGTGGTACGGCACGTCAAGCCAATATTCCGGGTTATCGCGTGGCGGGTAAAACTGGTACAGCACATAAATTACGTGCAGACCGTAAAGGCTATTCGACTTCAGAATATCGTGCACTCTTTGCTGGTGTCGCACCAGTGAGTGATCCACGTTTGGCCATGATTGTTGTGGTGGAAAACCCAACAGGCCAGTATTACGGTGGTCTGGTGGCTGCACCCGTTTTTGCTCGTGTAATGCAAGAATCTTTACGTTTAATGAACGTACCTTTAGATAAACCTTTAGACACTCCTAAGATCCAGTAATAGGTGATGAATGAAAATTACGTTTCAAGATCTATACACCGTTGAACAGCCCGCTGAATGGATGTCGCAATCCTTTCAGGGCTTCAATCTGGATAGTCGCAAAGTTACAGCAGGGCAAATATTTATTGCCCTGACTTCGTTTTCGCAACCTGAAAAAACAGCACAATTTGCACGTGCAGCGTTAGAGAATGGCGCGTTGGCTGTCATTTCAGAAACTGATTTGGGCTTGGATCAAAGTGTCGTGATCGCGGATGTGCGTCAATTGATGGGGCAGTGGCAAAAGCAATATTTACAGGCGACTCAACCAGCTCAAGCTGTACGGATTTTGGCTGTGACGGGTACCAATGGTAAAACCACGATCTCACGCTTAATCGCTGAATTACTCATGCTGCAAGGCAAAAAATGTGCAGTGATGGGAACCACTGGAAACGGGATTTTACCGAATTTAGAAGCCTCTTCTCACACCACTTTAGATGCGTTACATATGCAAAATGCGTTGCATACCTATGCACTTGAAGGTGCAGAGTTTGCTGCCATTGAGGCAAGTTCGCATGGCTTAGAACAAGGTCGATTAAATGGCTGTGCAATTGAAATTGCCGCTTATAGCAATTTAAGTCGTGACCATTTGGATTATCATAAAACCCTTGAAGCCTATGCTGAAGCGAAATCACGTTTGTTTCAGTTTCCATCGCTCAAAGTTGCAGTCATCAATCTCGATGATGAACATGCAGAAGTGATGCTGAATGCTGCACGTCAAAATCCGGCTCAGCCTAAAATTTTGACCTATTCAACGCGTCAGGCTGCGGATTATCAAGTGACCGATATTCAATACAGCTTAACGGGCGCACAATTTAAATTGCGTACTGCTCAAGCTGAATTTGTGGTGCAAAGTCCATTATTGGGGCACTTCAATATTGAAAATATTGTGGCGAGCTTAATTTCAGCGGAGCAAGCAGGTTTTGACTTATCTGCCTTGATCGCAACTGCGCCCGAGTTAAAAGGTGCACCGGGTCGTATGCAAGTGATTCGTGATGATGAACGCCTGTTTGTGGTGGATTATGCACATACACCAGATGCTTTAGTTCAAGTGTTACAGACCTTAAAACGTCATGTATCGCAACAGTTATGGGCAGTGTTTGGCTGTGGTGGTGATCGTGACCGTGGTAAGCGTCCATTGATGACACAAGCGGCATTAAACCATGCAGATGTTGCGTTGATTACCTCGGATAATCCACGTACTGAAAACCCAGAACAAATTTTTGCAGATATGAAGGCTGGTATTGATTTTACTGGAAAAACTGTCCATGAAATCCATGACCGCCGTGAAGCGATTAAATTTGCAGTCAACCATGCGCAAGCGGGTGATATTGTGGTGATTGCTGGTAAAGGCCATGAAAACTATCAAGAAATTGATGGTGTTCGACATTGGTTTGATGATGTGGTGGAAGTGAAATCAGCAATTGATTCACAGCATCACAACACTGACTCTGCTTATCCAGCGCAATAGGAAACAGATATGCATACTTCAACGACCAGTACGGTTCCGTTAGAACCATGGACTGCCGAACAGTTGGTTCAAGCGACACAAGGTCACTGGCATAACAATCAAGCGCCGACAGGTTCTGTAAAACGAATTTTGACCGACTCACGTCATGCAGAGCAAGGTGACGCTTTTCTTGCCCTGAAAGGTGAACGCTTTGATGCGCATGACTTCCTTGCTCAAGTGGCTGAAAAGGGTTGTGAAATTGCCATTGTGAGTCATCCGGTCGATGTGGATATTTGTCAGTTGGTGGTTGCAGATACACGTTTGGCGCTTGGACATTTGGGTGCATTTCGTCGTGCCCAAAACCCAGCTTTAAAAGTCATTGCCTTGACAGGAAGCAGTGGTAAAACCACAACCAAAGAGATGCTCGGGAGTATCCTTTCTCGTCTTGCACCAACATTAATTACGCGCGGTAATTTAAATAATGACCTTGGCGTACCGATGATGTTACTTGAGTTGCGTCCAGAACATCAGTATGCCGTGATGGAGCTTGGTGCCAGTCATAAGGGTGAAATTGATTACACCTCAAATTTGGTACAGCCTCAGGTTGCCGGTATTTTAAATATTGGCACTGCTCATATGGGTGAATTTGGTGGGCGTGATGGCATTTGTCGTGCCAAGTCTGAAATTTATGCACATATAGCGAAAACAGGAACTTCGATTGTGCCTGCGGCAGATGATTTTACAGATGCCATTCGTCAAGCTGTGCAAACTGAGCAATTAATGAGTTTTGGTCAGGGCGGGGATGTCTTTGCGACTGAGACGGAGCTTCAGGCTCAATCTTCACGTTTTATCTTAAATACGCCACAAGGTGCACGTCCTGTTCAACTGCCATTTGCTGGTGAACATAATGTGCAAAATGCCACTGCAGCCGCAGCTTTCGCGTTGTCGATTGGTGTGAGTTTAGATGATATCGTTGTGGGGCTTGAACATGCGACAGGTGCCAAAGGCCGTCTAAACTTTATTCAATATAAAGATTATTTGTTTATTGATGATACTTACAATGCAAATCCAACCTCAATGCGTGCTGCTGCTGATGTACTTGCGCAGCAAGATGGCATCAAAGTCATGGTCATTGGGGATATTGGTGAGTTAGGTTCATCTGCTGCACAGCAGCACTACATGTTGGGACGTGACCTTGTGTCACACTCCGGTCTTCAATTTGTTGTTGCTGTCGGTGAGTTTTCACCTGCTGTGCAAGAAGGCGCGCGCAGTACCCAATATGGTAAAAAATTACAGGCCTTTCTATCTCAAGAACAGGCCTTACCGTTATTAATTAGTCTAGTCAAAACACATCAGCCTCAGTCCATGAGTTTCCTGTTTAAAGGTTCTCGTTATACCCACATGGAAACTTTGATGGCTGAATTGATGGAGAAACTTTAATGCTGTTATGGTTATTTGAGCAGCTTGCGGGTTATCACAGCTCGTTTCAGGTTGTTCGTTATTTAACGCTTCGTTCGCTACTCAGTGTCTTAACGGCATTGGCCATTGGTCTGTTGCTTGGACCTGTGATGATCCGCAAATTGCAAGCTCTCAAATATGGTCAGGCAGTCAGTTCATTTGCACCTGAAAATCATGCCAAAAAAATGGGCACACCGACTATGGGCGGTGTGTTGATTTTACTGTCTATTGGGATTTCAACCTTACTTTGGGCCGATCTTTCAAACCCTTATGTATGGATTGTACTTGGCGTGATGGTGATCTTTGGTGCTGTGGGTTGGGCAGATGACTGGATTAAAATCCGTTATAAAGACAATGCCGGTCTGCCTGCGAAGAAGAAATTCTTTTGGACTTCTGTGGCATCGTTAGGCGCCGGTATTGCGCTCTATGTGATTGCGACACAGCAAGCAAACCCAGTACATACCTCAAATATGTTGGATCTGCTGATTCCATTCTTTAAAGAAATTAGCATTCCGTTGTCTATTATTCCACTCGGTATTGGCTTTATTGTCTTTACTTATTTGGTGATTAACGGTGCATCTAATGCGGTGAACTTAACCGATGGTTTAGATGGTCTGGCGATTATGCCGATCGTTTTGGTTGCCGCAGGTTTAGGTGTATTTGCTTATCTGGCTGGTGATGTTCGTTTTGCCGATTATTTACATATTCCTTATGTGAAATATGCATCTGAACTGGTCGTGATCTGTGCGGCAATAATCGGTGCTGGTTTGGCATTCTTATGGTTTAATGCGCATCCTGCTCAAGTGTTTATGGGTGATGTCGGTGCCTTATCTCTAGGTGCGATGCTCGGTACGATCGCAGTCATGGTTCGTCAAGAAATCGTTTTTGCCATTATGGGCGGTGTCTTTGTGGTTGAAGCTATTTCTGTTTTCTTGCAAATTGGCTCACTGCGTATGCGGAACAAGCGTGTATTCTTAATGGCACCGCTGCACCATCACTATGAGAAAAAGGGATGGCGTGAAACTCAGGTGGTGATTCGTTTTTGGATTATCACAATTATGCTGGTAGTTTTGGGTCTAATGACTTTAAAATTACGTTAAGCAAATAAATAAACGAAACCGGCATTTGCTCCCACAGATGCCGGTTTTTTTATTTCAAAAATATAGTGGAGTAAATGATGAACCTGTTGATGTGTCCTGTATGCCGTGAAGCATTGAAACTCACAGAGCGGACATGGCGCTGTGAAAATAATCATAGCTATGATGTTGCAAAACAAGGCTATGTCAATTTACATGTGGTTCAACATAAACACAGTAAAAACCCGGGTGATACGCCTGAATCTGTACAGGCGCGTCGAGCATTTTTAAGTGCAGGTCACTATGCACCTTTGCAACAGACAGTAGTGGCTTTGATTCAAAAGTTACGTGTTGAAAACTTATTGGATATTGGCTGTGGTGAAGGCTATTACACCAATGCGATGCAAGCTGAAGTATTACAGTGTGTGGGTGTCGATATCGCTAAAAATGCAGTACAAGTGGCCGCTAAACAGAATAAAGAGGTGACTTGGGTGGTTGGGACAGGGGCAACCTTACCTGTATTAGATCATTCGATTGACTTGTGTACGAGTTTATTTAGTCCTATTCCTCAAGAAGAAATCCTTCGTGTGTTAAAGCCTGAGGGGCACTTGATGGTGGTTACACCTGCGCCAGAGCATCTTTATGCAATGCGTGAAGCCCTGTTTGAAGAAGTAAAACTACATGAACCGCATAAATTTGTGGAACAACTGGCGAATGATTTTGAATTGGAAAGTGAGCAAGTGGTACAAGCGAAAATGTCACTTTCTCAGCAGGATCTCAAAAACTTAATTGCAATGACGCCTTATGCCTATAAAGTGAAAGCTGAGCGTCGAGAAGCTCTAGAAAAAAATGAACAATTTGAGTTGCAAGCGCAGTATCAAATTTATCTCTTTAAAAAGAAATAATGCATTGGAAGTGATAAAAAAAGCCCTCGTTTGAGGGCTTTTTTTATGCAGCTTATTTACTGAACTTGATCGATGAGATGATCAAGTGCGTCAGTTTTATGCTCTGTACCTTGTGGTTTAGGCTGCATTGGTGGTGGCGCAGTCCGAGTAGGTGCAAGATTGGTTTCAGCAGCCCCTGGAAGATCTTCAAAATCATTTTGCGTAGCCTGTGGTTTTGGTACAACAGGAGCAGGACGATACAGCGGTTGAGCCATCGGCGGCGTTGCTGCACGATCTTGTTCAGGTTGACCTTGAGTCGCTTTAGCTGAATTGCGATTGATTGGATTTTTGGCATGAGTGTCTAAACGCACCCAAGCTTCAGGTGTGCCTTTAAGTGATTTCGCCATAAAATCTGACCAAATCGGCAGAGCTGCAACACCACCATATTCACGACGACCTAAGGTAGAGGGTTGGTCAAAACCGACCCAAGCCACAGTGACTAATTTTCCATTAAATCCAGCAAACCACGCGTCTTTTGCATCATTGGTTGTACCGGTTTTACCACCTAAATCACCGCGACCAATTTTTAATGCCGCACGACCTGTACCGTGTTGGATCACGTCACGCAAGATGTTCGCCATATCAAAGGCCGAACTTGACTTCAAAATTCGCTGAGCTTGTTTATAGTTTGCTGCTTCAGTATCTGAAATTTTCGATTCAGCAGGTTTATTATCCTGATTAGTGACTTCAATCACTTCATCATCCGGCGTGGTCGGATCTGCAGATTCAACTTCGTCCTTTTGATTGATACATTGAATACATGCATATTCAGGATTGGCTTGATAGATCACTTTGCCATAAGCATCTTCAATACGACTAATAAAGTGCGGTTGAATACGATATCCACCGTTGGCAAAAGTCGCATAACCTGTCGCCATTTGAATCGGCAACACCTGTGGGGTACCTAAAGCAATGGTGTAGTTACGTGGAATTTGGTTTTCTTGTAAGCCAAAATCCATAAATAATTGGCGAGTACGTTCAATTCCGACGACTTGTAATAAGCGAACAGAGACCGTGTTACGTGATAAATATAGGGCACGGCGTAGAGGAATCATCCCTAAATACCGACCGTCAGAATTTTTAGGCGTCCACTTGCCAATCGTAATTGGATTGTCATTGACCATGGAGTATGGAGTCATACCGCGTTCAAGTGCTAAAGCATAAACAAAGGGTTTAATGGTTGAACCCGGCTGACGCCAGCCTTGTAGAGCACGGTTAAATTTAGATTGATAAAAATTATAACCACCGACAATGGCTTCAATGCCACCATTATTGGGGTTGAGTGCGATTAATTGACCTTGCGCTTTTGGAATTTGCACCAAAGCCCATGAGCTTTTATCAGCATTCGGACGTAGGCGAATAATATCTTTTACTTTAACAATTTGTGAGGCTTTGCTTGGCGCATTGCCTACACTATTGGCATTGCGATAGGGACGTGCCCAAGACAGACCTGACCATGGAACAGTCACACTACTGCCGTCTTGCATCAACACTTCGATACTGGTGTTGTTGACTTTAGTGACTTCGGCAGGATAAGTGTTAGCATATGGGATAAAGTTTTTTAATGGCTCATCATGTGCTTCTGCACCACGCCAACCATGTCGTCTATCGTAAGCTTCAAGACCATCTTGCACAGCTTGCTCAGCATAGGCTTGGCGTTGGCTGTTGATGGTGGTATAGACTTTATAGCCAGAATCTGTCGCTTGTTCGCCAAACTTTTCTACAAGCTCAGAGCGAACCATTTCCCCGACATAGGGGAATTTGTTGCTGACTCCGCGGTCAGGCATATCGAGATTAATCGGTTCAGCAATTGCTTTTTGATATTCCGATTGATTGATATAACCCAATTGCAACATACGTCCTAAAATCCAATTACGACGCTCTAAAGCACGTTTTGGATTGGCTACAGGATTATATTTTGATGGTGCTTTGGGTAAGCCTGAAATCATTGCCATTTGAGCCAAGCTCAAATCTTGCAAGCTCTTGTTATAATAAATTTTTGCTGCTGCTGCGATCCCGTATGCATTTTTGCCCAAAAAGATTTTGTTAACATACAGCGTTAAAATTTCTTCCTTACTTAGATTTTGTTCAATTTTTCGAGCAAGGAAAACTTCGGTTAGTTTACGTTTTAAAGTACGCTCTGGAGTCAGATAATAGTTTTTTGCAACCTGCATGGTAATGGTTGAACCACCCGTTTGCACATCTGAGCCCGTAATACTTTCACTGACGGCACGCCCCAATCCTTTGAAACTAATTCCGCTGTGTTCAAAGAACGAAGAATCTTCCGCAGCTAAAAAGCCATGAATGAAATGAGACGGGATTTGGTCGTACTCTACAGGAACCGAAAGTTTGCCACCATATTCTGCAATCAGCTCATTATCAGCACTATAAACTTGCAATGGTTTTAATAATGGAGCCTTTTTTAAGATGGACATTTCAGGCAAAGACGGGGCAATATAGAGATACATGCCATAGAAACCCATTGGAATTGCGACCAAAACAATAATAATGGCCAAAAAAAATGGATGAACAAGGCCTGAACAAGATAGCTTTTTCATAACAAGTAAGTTTTAATAAGAGCTAATGGCAAACTAATTGGTGGTCAGTATATCCTTTCGATATACGGATTGTTAGATGAGTTATTGTATCTGTATAAAATTATAGACCAATGCTAATTAGTGGGTTAATTTTTTTGGGGATAAAAAAATAATAGGAATTATATTGTGCTCAGGTTATATCGTAAGCCAAATAAGGGGTTAATAGGAGTAGATATTAGTTCGACTTCTGTTAAGGTTTTGGAACTTTCTGTAAAGAGTGGGCGGTATTGGGTAGAAAGCTATGCTTTGGTGCCATTACCAGAAGGAAGTGTTGTTGAAAAGAACATATTGAATCCGGAAGCTGTCGGTGACTGTTTAGAGCGCGCAATTAATTTGGCCAATACGCAGACCACTAATGCAGCTTTGGCGGTTCCAACGTCGATGGTGATTACAAAAATCATCGAAATGGACGCAGATATGAACGATGATGAACGTGAAATTCAGATTCGTGATGATGCTGAGCAATACATTCCGTTCCCACTTGATGAAGCGAGCCTTGATTTTGAGGTCTTGCCAGATCGTCTGTCCAACCCAAATCGTGTCAATGTTTTGCTTGTCGCTACGCGTATTGAAAATGTCGAAGCGCGTGCGGAAGTCATTCAGCTTGCTGGTCTTACACCAAAAATTGGTGATGTAGAAAGCTTTGCAATTGAAAATGCATTTAAAGTTTTCTCAGATACTTTGCCAATGGGTGTGAATACCGTGGGTATTTTAGATATTGGTCATAGTATGACGACCTTATCTGTCATGCAGAATAACAAAGTGATTTATACCCGTGAGCAAGTGTTTGGTGGCAAACAATTGACACAGGAAATTCAAAATCGCTATGCATTGTCTTTCGAAGAAGCAGGTCGAGCGAAAAAAACACGTGCCTTGCCAGATGATTATGATATCGAAGTCTTAGAACCCTTCTTAGAAGCTGTCGTTCAACAAGCAGCACGTTCTTTACAGTTCTTTTTCTCATCTTCACAGTTCAACGAAATTGACCATATTTTATTGGCAGGGGGGAATGCCAATATTCCGGGGCTTGCAAAATTACTTCAACAAAAATTGGGTTACCGCGTCACGATTGCCAATCCATTCTTACAAATGGGTTTTTCACCTCAAATTGATATTAAAAAAATTGAAAATGATGCCTCATCACTCATGGTGGCATGCGGTCTAGCATTGAGGAGTTTTGATTAATGGCAAAAATTAACTTGCTCCCTTGGCGTGATGAGCTAAGAGAGAAACGAAAAAAAGAATTTATTGCACTTTGTATTGGGGCTTTCTTAATTGGGGTAATTGGGGTTGGTTTAACATGGTTGTACTTTGATCACAAATTAAAAGATCAAGAACAAGCGAACCAATTGATTATCAGTCATAACCAAAACTTAGATGTTCAATTAAAGTCTTTGGATGGTTTACAAGAACAGCGTAATGCCATTATTGAACGAATGAAGTTGATTCAAGGCTTACAAGGTCAACGTCCAATCGCTGTACATCTTGTAGATGAATTGGTTCGTGTGACACCTGCCAATATGTACATCACAAAATTTGAACGTAATGGCGACAAATTTATGATCGAAGGGCGTGCGGAAAGTCCAAACACTGTTGCAGATCTACTGCGTAATTTGGAAGCATCACCTTGGTATCGTAATGCCTTCATGAGCTCATTCCTCGTGGCGGAAGAGAAAAAAGACAAAGCGCCGACGTCAGTGGTTCCTCGCGTAGAAGAATCTTATGGTGCATTTACTGTGACTGCTGATTTGGAGCAAATTGCGCAGCCGACCATTAATGATCCAGCAGCAAATGCAGGACAGTTAGCTTCATCGGCGCAAACATCTGACGCACAAACTGCAGCAACACCAACTCCGGAGGCTGCAAAATGAGTCGTGATGAATTTGAACAATTGAATCAAGATGCTGTGGTCATTCCGAAAAAGAAAATGACTTTTGATAAGTTTGTACAGCAGTTCAATACGCTAGATCCGAATAACTATGGTAGTTGGCCAATTTCAGTCAAAATTACATGTTGGATTTTTATCATTATCCTTGTGGCAATTTTGGGCTATTTCTTGGCGATTAAAGGCAAGATTGAAGCTATTTCAAGTGCCAATGCACAAGAACAAAATTTGTTAAATGAGTTTCGTGAAAAAGATTCAAAACTACGTAATTTGCAACAATATCAATTGCAGTTGCAGGATATGGAAGCACGTTTTAATCAACAGTTAGAACAATTGCCGAAAGAAACTGAAATTCCAGGTTTGGTTGAAGATATCAACTTAACAGGCGTGAATTCTGGATTGAAATTTAAAATTATTCGTCTTGAGCCTGAAGTGAAGCAAGAATTCTTTACGGAACAGCCAATTCGTATTGAAGCAACAGGTGATTACCATGCCTTTGGTTCATTTGTAAGTGGTATTGCAGGGCTTTCACGGATTGTGACATTGCATAATTTAACGATTACAGCAACTGAAAATAAAGAAAAGAACTCAGATATTCCAAAAATTGACTATGTTATTTCTGCAAAAACATATCGTTATGAAGGGAATGCTGAGCAGTCATCTAATACTGAAGCAAATAGCACCGATGGGAAAGGCACTCAGGATAGTAAAAATAAATCTATGAATAATTCAAAGAAAAGTAAGGGGGCTAAGTAATGAAAATAACTAAGTTTACATTTGCTTCTCTTGCTGTTTTCTTTTTAGCAGGTTGTGAATCACGTATCGATGTAGTCAATCAAGAGATGGCAAATATACGCAATCAAGCTCCACTAGCGATTGAACCTGCGCCAGATTTTGTACCTGTCGAAACTTTTAATTATGCGGCGCATTCTTTAAAAAGTCCGTTCTTGCCAAGTTCCTTGGCAGCAGAACTTAAAATCATGGCAGGCAAGCGTGTTTATCCAAACTTGAGTCGTCAGCCTCAACCTTTGGAGAGTTATGCACTCGAAACCCTGAATATGAAGGGTAGTATGCGTAACCAATCTGGGCAAATATTAGCCTTGATTCAGACACCTGATGGTGAAGTTGAGCGTATTCAACGTGGAAGTTATATGGGGCTCAATCATGGTCGAGTGGTAAATATTACCCCGACTCAAATTGATTTGATTGAGATTATTCCGGATGGGCGAGAAGGATATGTAGAGCGTCCTAGAAGTCTCATATTAATTGGACCAGCACCTTAAGCTTAAAGGAATAAAAATGAAGAATAGTGTACAAGATTTTATTTTTGGGGATGGCAATACAATGAATCATGTGTTTCGTCAGTTTTCGATGGGGGCTGTTGCAATGGCGATGATGCAAGTTGCCAATGCTCAGGTGAGTGTAACCAATGTGGTACCAATGCAAATTCCAGGTCAAGGGACTGAAATTCGCGTGATGTTTAATGGCTTGCCGCCGCAACCACAAGCTTATCAACTCGATCAACCATCACGATTGGTTTTAGACTTTGATAAAGCACAACAAAATTTAAAACAAAGTTCAATTCCTGTTGCAACGGCTGAAGCGAGCACTGTGGATGTGAGTTCGGATGCACAACGTGCGCGCTTAACTGTGAATTTAGCCAATGCTGGCGCTTTTACCACGCGTGTTGAAGGTAATACCTTTATTTTAAAAATCAACTCTGCACAAGCTGCAAATTATGTACAGCCTGTAGCACAACGTCAGCAACAGGGCATCTCAAATATTGGTTTCCACCGTGGTTCTAATGGTGAAGGTCAAGTTGTTGTTGATTTACTCGGTGGAAATACTCCCGTTGATGTTCAACAGCAAGGCAGTAAAGTGGTGATCCGTACTTTAGGCAATAAAGTACCTGCACATTTGACTCGCCGTTTAAATGTCAATGATTTTGCAACACCTGTTGCAACGGTAGATGCACATAATGATGGCGGTAATGGTGTGATTACCATTCAGTCGACGGGCAGCTATGAATATATGGCGTACCAAACTGATAATAAATTAACGGTAAGTTTGAAACGTCCGGAAGATAAGAATCCATTACGTCCTAAAGCTGCCAATCATTATACCGGTAAGAAGATTTCATTAGACTTCCAAGATATTGAAGTACGTCGTGTGCTGCAACTTTTGGCTGATTTCACTGAAATCAATATGGTTGCTGCTGATACGGTTCAAGGAAATATTACACTTCGCTTAAAAGATGTGCCTTGGGATCAAGCACTAGATATCGTATTGAAAACCAAGAATTTGGACAAACGTCGTAATGGTAATGTGATTTGGATTGCGCCTGTGTCTGAGTTGATTAAAGCGGAAGAAGAAGAAGCAAAAGCCTTACGTCAAAGTATGAAGTTGGCACCATTACAGACTGAATATTTAACGTTAAGCTATGCAAAAGCTGCTGAGATAGAGAAGCTGATTACGCAGTCTAAAACTGCGGGTAATAGCGGTTCGTCAAATAATAGTAATAATGCTGATGATGATCGGGGTAATTTGTTAAGTCCACGCGGAACGATTTCTGCAGATACGCGTACAAATACACTGATTATTAATGATACCGCGCAAAACATTGATCAGATTCGTAAGATGGTGGATTTGCTTGATGTATCAGTCAAGCAGGTCATGGTCGAAGCACGTATTGTAAAAGCTTCTACCGACTTTACCAAAGAAATGGGTGTGAAATGGGGTCTCTTGTCTCAAGGGATTAACCAAAATGACCATTTATTGGTGGGTGGTAGTGATACTACGCTTTGGGACTTAAAAACACCGGATGATGATGGTAAATATACGATTCAACGTCCAAGTAACTTAAACGTGGACTTAGGTGTGACTACTGCAGGTGCCAGTCGAATTGCGTTCGGCTTAATTAGTCTTTCTGATTTTATGTTGGATTTAGAGCTTTCTGCTTTACAAGCGGATGGTTATGGTGAAGTCATTTCTACACCTAAGGTACTGACAGCGGATAAACAACCTGCCAAAGTTGCATCAGGTCAAGAAATTCCGTATCAAACCACAACGGGTACAGGTTCAAATGCAACTTCTTCTACCGAGTTTAAAGAAGCTTTATTAAGTTTGGATGTCACGCCTAGCATTACTCCAGATGGTAAAGTGCAAATGAAGCTGAATATCAAGAGCGACTCACCAGCAGGATATGCACAAAATGGTGAAATTATCCTGAATAAAAATGAAATTAATACCGATGTCTTAGTCAACAATGGTGAAACTGTTGTGCTCGGCGGTATTTTTAATCAGGAAACACAAAGTAAGCAAATTAAAGTACCGTTCTTAGGTGATATTCCTTATGTAGGTCGCTTATTCCGTAAAGATTTGAAAAGCGATGCAAAAAATGAGTTACTGATTTTTGTTACTCCGCGAATTGTTAATGACAGTGTTACCAGAAATCATTAATATATTTTCAATTTAACAAAAGAAATAGGTGACTCCTTGCCAAGCAAAGAGTTTGAAACCCTACCAAATATCTATTTGGTAGGGCCGATGGGGGCAGGAAAAACAACCGTAGGGCGACATTTAGCAGAATTGTTAGGACGTGAATTTCTAGACAGTGATCATGAAATTGAACGTAAAACAGGTGCGACTATTCCTTGGATTTTTGAAAAGGAAGGGGAAAAAGGCTTTAGAAGTCGTGAAACGAATGTCATTGATGAGTTAACTGCAAAGAAACAACTGGTCTTGGCGACTGGCGGTGGTGCTGTGACTCAGCCCCCAAATCGTGAATTTTTAAAACAACGTGGTATTGTTGTTTATCTATATACTCCGGTGGAAATTCAGTTACAACGAACCTACCGCGACAAAAATCGCCCACTTCTTCAAGTGGAAAATCCAGAGCAAAAGCTACGAGATTTATTGGCTGCCCGTGATCCTCTTTATCGTGAAGTCGCGCACTATATTATTGAAACCAATCAAGGTGCCGCGAGAGATCTTGCGCAAAAAATTTTTAATTTAATTGTTTCACAAAATATATCTCGTTAAAAAAGGTTAAATTCATGCAAACCTTACATGTTGAACTTGGTGATCGTCGCTACCCTATTTTTATTGGTAGTGACCTTAATCCACAAACTTTACTTGAGCCTTATGTTCAGGGTAAACAAGTGATGATTGTCTCTAATACCACAGTTGCACCGCTCTATTTAAAACATTATGTAGAAGCAATTGAGGCATTAGGGAAAACTGTTGCGACATGTATTTTGCCTGATGGTGAAAAGTATAAAAATTTAGACCATTTGAATTTAATTTTTGATGCCTTGCTTGAAGCAGGCTTTAACCGCGATTGTACGGTTTTGGCATTAGGTGGTGGTGTTATTGGAGATATGACCGGTTTTGCCTCTGCATGCTATCAACGCGGTGTGTATTTTATTCAAGTGCCGACGACTTTACTTTCTCAAGTGGATTCAAGTGTTGGTGGCAAAACAGGGATTAACCATCCACTAGGTAAAAACATGATTGGTGCCTTTCAGCAACCCCAAGTGGTCCTTGCGGATATGGCGCAATTAAAAACTTTGCCAGCGCGTGAACTTTCTGCAGGTTTGGCTGAAGTGATCAAATATGCGTTGTTGGGTGATGTTGAATTCTTAACTTGGCTTGAACAGCATATGGATGCTTTAGTTGCAGGTGATGCAACTTTGTTGGCTGAAGCGGTTTATCGTTCATGTGCCCATAAAGCGCGTATTGTGGCCAATGATGAAAAAGAACAAGGTGAGCGTGCGTTATTAAACTTGGGTCATACCTTTGGCCATGCGATTGAATCGTACTTGGGGTATGGTGAATGGTTACATGGCGAAGCCGTTGCAACAGGGATGGTGATGGCTGCAGATTTGTCCCATCGTATGGGCTGGATCACAGTTGAAGATTTAGAGCGTACAAAAAAAATCATTTTACGTGCACAATTACCGATAGTTTGTCCTAAAATTCCGCTAGAGGAATTTTTGGCGTATATGTCCCATGATAAAAAAGTATTGAATGGGCAATTACGACTTATTTTACTGAAATCATTAGGTCAGGCCATCATCACCAAAGAGTTTGATGTCGAATTAATGAAACAGGCAATTTTGGCAAATCAGGCAGAGTAGGTACATCATGGCAGCGCGGCAGTCTCAATGGCAAAAAGTTCATCACTACACATGGTTGGTGGGTGGAGCTGTGTGTCTGTTCGCTGCATTGGTTTTTTGGGCGATTACAGATACCAAAGAATTGGTTGAAGTTGAAAAACAAGCGGAAACCGAAGTCGATTTACAAATTCAGCCAGAGAAAGTGGCAGCAATGTCCCATCTTGGTGCATTAAATGACGAAGTGCGTCCGCTTGATATGACGACCCGTGTGGTTGCTACGGCTCAACATGAACCAGAATTTCGCGGCACTAAATTTATCAATGATTCTGTCAAGCTTTATGGTATTGAATTGTTTAGGGTTTCTGAAGAAGATATTTTAAAAAGCTTCTTACGCAAGCAGCCTGAGCGTCACAAATTTATTTATCTACGTCTTTCTGGTGAAGATCATCCTGAGCAATACGTCATTTTAACAGGACCATATTCGTCTCAAAATGATGCGAAAACTGCAATGTCGAGCCTCAATATTGCTTTGCCTGCATCAATTAAACCTAAGGTTGTGGAATTTAAACAATATCAAGCATATGTGAATGACTTAGGCGCGGAAGAAATGTCGTCGAGTCAAAAGTTATATGCTGTTAAATTAAAGTCTGTGCCTTTACCGAAAATTGATGAAGCTCAAATCGCAGCACGAAAAGCAGCGGCTGCAGCGACAGTAACAACTCCAGCTAATGCAACAACAAGTACTACGGTGACTCGCCGTGATGCTGAAGGGAATGTGATTGATGTGCAAAAATCACAAAGTAGTGTAGATGCACCACGTCCAAAACCTACACCGGTAGAGCAAGAAGTAACCGATCCATTCAATTAGTTCTAAAATAGCGCAAGATGTCTTAGGAAAAGTCTAAACTGCACAGAAAAAGTGCATAAAATTATAAAAGAACAATTTAAATTATTTGTTATAACCAAAAAATGTTTGTAATCAGCCATCTTAGGAGAAAACGCATCAAGTTGGCATGTAAATTGCTTAATTGGTGCGTAAATTGAACTTTTCTCCCTGTTTTGGCGCGAAAATGATTCGATAAAAGTGCGAAGTCATTAATCCAGTCGTTATCCCTGATCTGAACTGCAAAAGCAGAAAATTTGACTTTTATTCATGCATCTAAGGTGAATTCGGTTTATCTTAAGGGTGTGAATAAGAAATAATTTTGCTCGACAGAACAATTCATGTGAGTAAGTTAAGACGAATCGCAACAAGAAATTAGTTTGTTAAGTGCTCGAAAGAGCTGTAAAGAAAAGAAGGGTACGCTATGCACATGCCATCGCCTAATACTGTAGCTCCCGCTCAAGGTTTATACCAACCGGATGAGTTTAAAGATAACTGTGGTTTCGGTTTAATCGCCCATATGCAGGGTGATGCAAGCCATGATCTCGTCAAAACCGCAATGCATAGTTTAAGTTGTATGACCCACCGTGGTGGTATTGCCGCAGATGGCAAAACCGGTGACGGCTGTGGTCTACTCCTTGCTATGCCAAAAGAATTTTTCCGTGAAGAAGCGAAAAAACTCAGTGACATTACATTGAGTGAAATCTTTGCTGTGGGTACGGTATTTCTAAATCTAGACCCTGCATTAGCCGCACATGCAAAACAAATTTTAACCAAAGAAATCGAAGACGAAGGCTGTAAAGTCATCGCTTGGCGTGTTGTGCCAACCAATAACGATGCGTTGGGTTCAATCGCGATGCAGTCATTACCTGCCTTTGAACAAATTATAGTGAATTGCCCAATGGGTGTTTCAGAGGTTGAATTCAACCGTAAGTTGGTGATGGCACGTCGTCGTGCAGAACAACAGCTGACTGCTGACCCATACTTCTATGTAACCACTTTATGCTCAACTGTGATCAGCTATAAAGGTTTGATGATGCCAGCAGCCATTGCTGACTTCTATACCGATCTTGCTGATGAGCGTTTAAAGTCACACATCGTAGTATTCCATCAGCGTTTCTCAACCAATACCTTGCCGCGTTGGCCTTTGGCACAGCCGTTCCGTTACTTGGCGCACAATGGTGAAATTAACACCATTACTGCTAACCGTAACTGGGCAATGGCACGTACACCAAAATTTGAAAACCCATTATTGCCGGGTTTAACTGAGCTGAATCCAATTGTAAACCGTACAGGTTCGGATTCTTCAAGCTTAGATAATATGCTGGAAATCCTTGTTGGTGGCGGTATGGACTTGTTCCGTGCGCTACGTATGTTGGTTCCACCAGCGTGGCAAAACGTTGAAACTTTAGATGCTGACTTACGTGCATTCTACGAATTCAACTCGAAACATATGGAAGCTTGGGATGGTCCAGCAGGTCTGGTAATTCAAGATGGTCGTCATGCGATTTGTATGCTTGACCGTAATGGTTTACGTCCAGCACGTTGGGTGATTACCAAAAATGGTTACATCACCTTGGCATCAGAAATTGGTGTTTGGGGTTATGAACCTGAAGACGTTGTGTCTAAAGGTCGTGTCGGTCCGGGTCAAATTTTGGTAATCGATACCTTTACTGGCAAAATGCTCGATACTCAAGATGTGAGTAATCACCTCAAACGTATGCGTCCGTACCGTCAGTGGTTACGTGAAAACTCAGTACGTGTACAAGGTAGTCCAGAGCTGGAAGAATATTTATGTGAACAAGGCTTAAAAGGCGATGACCTGAAAGCTTCACAAAAAATGTTCATGGTTACTTTTGAAGAGCGTGACCAATTGCTTCGTCCAATCGCTGAAAGCGGTCAAGAAGCTGTGGGTTCAATGGGTGACGATACGCCAATGGCAGTATTGTCTCGTCAAGTGCGCCATGTGTCTGACTACTTCCGTCAGCAGTTCGCTCAGGTTACGAATCCGCCAATCGATCCATTACGTGAATCGATCGTAATGTCGTTAGAGACATGTCTCGGCCGTGAACAAAATGTATTTGAACAAGGTCCAGAGCATGCAGATCGTCTGATCATTTCAAGCCCAGTACTGTCAAATTCGAAAATGCATCAAATTCGTACCCTTGGTCGTAAAGGTTATGAAATTGCAGACATCGATCTGAACTATGCAGAAGATGAAGGTTTGGAAGCTGCTATCGCGCGTATTTGTGAAGAATCTGCACAAGCGATTCGCGATGGAAAAACTTTACTTGTATTGTCTGATAAGAAAATCCGTCAAGGTTTCTTACCTGCAAATGCATTGATGGCAACAGGCGCGGTTCACCACTATTTAATCAATGTAGGTCTACGTACAGATGCCAACATCATTGTGGAAACTGGTTTGGCGCGTGATGCACATCAGTTTGCGGTGATTCTTGGTTTCGGTGCGACTGCGATTTATCCGTACCTAGCTTATGACGTGATCAATGACTTGATCGCCAAAGGTGAGTTGTTGGGTGACCCAATCCATGCGCAAGCTAACTTCCGTAAAGGCATTGAAAAAGGCTTATTGAAAGTCCTTTCTAAGATGGGTATTTCTACTGTTGCCTCTTACCGTGGCGGTCAGTTGTTTGAAGCGGTCGGCCTCTCTGATGAAGTGGTTGCAAAATGCTTTACTGGCGTACCGAGCCGTATTAAAGGCGCAACATTCTCTGATCTAGAAAATGACTTGAAAAAATTGGCAGATTTGGCGTGGAAATCACGTAAGCCAATCGATCAAGGCGGTATGCTGAAATTTGTATTCGGTAAGGAATATCACGCATTTAACCCAGACGTGATCAATGCGCTGCATAAATCTGTACGCTCTGGTAACTATGCAGACTTTAAAGAATACGCAGAGCTAGTGAATAACCGTCCAATTGCGACGATTCGTGACTTATTCAAGCTGAAAACAGATCAATCGATTGCACTCGATCAAGTTGAATCCGTGGAAGAAATTCTGCCACGTTTTGACTCGGCTGGGATGTCTTTAGGCGCATTATCACCTGAAGCACACGAAGCTATTGCAATCGCAATGAATACCATTGGTGGTCGCTCGAACTCAGGTGAGGGCGGCGAAGACCCAGCGCGTTACGGCACTATCCGTAACTCGAAAATCAAACAAATTGCATCTGGCCGTTTTGGTGTGACCCCTGCATATCTAACTTCTGCAGAAGTCCTTCAAATTAAAGTGGCGCAAGGTGCAAAACCAGGTGAAGGTGGTCAGTTGCCGGGCGGTAAAGTGAATGGCTTAATTGCACGTTTACGTTACTCAGTACCGGGTGTGACATTAATTTCTCCGCCACCGCATCACGACATCTACTCAATCGAAGATTTATCACAGTTAATTTTCGATTTAAAACAGGTTAACCCACAGGCGATGGTGTCCGTTAAGCTGGTTTCTGAGCCGGGTGTTGGTACGATTGCGGCTGGTGTAGCAAAAGCATACGCAGACTTCATTACCATTTCTGGTTATGATGGCGGTACAGCGGCTTCTCCACTTTCTTCAATTCACCATGCAGGTTCTCCATGGGAGCTTGGCCTATCTGAGGCGCATCAGGCGCTACGTGTGAATGACCTGCGTGGCAAAGTCCGTGTACAAACTGATGGCGGCTTGAAAACAGGTCTAGACGTTGTGAAAGCGGCGATTCTAGGGGCAGAAAGTTTCGGTTTCGGTTCTACACCGATGATCGCATTAGGTTGTAAATACCTACGTATTTGCCATTTAAACAACTGTGCGACCGGTGTTGCAACACAACAAGATCATTTACGTCAGGAACACTATATCGGTGAGCCTGAAATGCTGATCAATTTCTTCCACTTTATTGCGGAAGAAACACGTGAATGGTTAGCAGCGCTAGGCGTTTCAAGTCTGAAAGATTTGATTGGCCGTACAGATTTACTGGAAATGCTTCCGGGTGAAACTGAAAAGCATGCACACCTTGATTTGAGCGCATTACTCCAATCGCATCCTGCGGCAGAAGGTAAAGCACAGTACTGTGAAGTACAAGGCAATGCACCATTTGATAAAGGTCTCTTGGCTGAAAAAATGGTGGCGGAAATGCTGCCAGCGATTGAAGCAGGTACAGGCGGTGAATACGGTTTCACTATTGGTAACTGTGACCGTTCAATTGGCGCGCGTATTTCAGGTGAGATTGCAAAACGTTATGGCAACCTCAGCATGGAAGCGCATCCTGTTAAAGTTAAATTAACAGGGACTGCAGGTCAGTCATTGGGTGTTTGGAACGCCGGTGGTTTACACATCAGCCTAGAAGGCGATGCGAATGACTACGTGGGTAAAGGTATGGCTGGTGGTCGTATCTCGATCTTCCCACCGAAAGGTTCACCGTTCCAAACGCAAAACACGGCGATTATTGGTAACACCTGTTTGTATGGTGCAACAGGCGGTAAATTGTTTGCTGCAGGTACAGCAGGCGAGCGTTTTGCTGTACGTAACTCGGGTGCGTTTGCCGTGATTGAAGGTGCAGGCGACCACTGCTGTGAATACATGACGGGTGGTATCGTGACTGTATTGGGTAAAGTGGGTCATAACTTTGGTGCGGGTATGACAGGCGGTTTCGCTTATGTGCTCGACCTCGACAATGACTTTGTTGACCACTACAACCACGAACTGATTGAATTGAACCGTATCTCTACAGAATCGATGGAAGAACACAAAGAGTTCTTGTGCCGTATCTTAGATGAACATATTAAAGAAACAGGTAGTGCTTGGGCGTATAAGATCCGCAACGAGTTTGACTTCTATAGCCGCAAATTCTGGCTTGTGAAACCAAAAGCTGCTAATTTGCAGACTTTGTTGAAAACAACTCAAGCTGATCCACAATAATTCCACTACTGCAGATTTGATAGGCAGGTGTAAGTCCAAACATGCTTACACCTACCCACGGAGAGAGACATGGCAGAGCGCCTAAATAATGACTTTCAGTTCCTGGATGTAGCACGCCAAGATCCAGAGAAAAAAGATCTAGTTGTCCGCAAAGCAGAATTTGTGGAAATCTATAAACCGTTTACAGCTGAAGTTGCAAAAAACCAAACACACCGCTGCTTAGGTTGCGGTAACCCGTATTGTGAATGGAAATGTCCAGTACATAACTACATTCCAAACTGGCTAAAACTGATTGCAGAAGGTCGCATTTTCCAAGCGGCAGAATTGTGTCATCAAACCAACACCTTGCCTGAAGTTTGTGGTCGTGTGTGCCCGCAAGACCGTTTATGTGAAGGCGCGTGTACGCTAAATGACGGCTTTGGTGCAGTCACCATTGGTAATGCTGAAAAATACATTAACGATACGGCTTTTGCATTGGGCTGGCGTCCAGATATGTCACACGTTAAGTGGACAGACAAGAAAGTTGCGATTATTGGTGCAGGTCCTGCTGGCCTTGGCTGTGCAGATATTCTTGTACGTAATGGTGTGAAGCCAGTTGTATTCGATAAACGCCCTGAAATTGGTGGTTTGCTGACATTTGGTATTCCAGAATTCAAAATGGAAAAAGATGTGATGAAACGTCGCCGTGAGATTTTCTCTGGCATGGGCGTTGAATTCCGTCTAAATACTGAAATTGGTAAAGATGTGACGATTGATCAGCTTTTGGCTGATTACGACGCTGTATTCATGGGTATGGGAACCTATACTTACATGAAGGGTGGTTTTGCGGGTGAAGATCTTGTTGGTGTTCATGATGCACTGGATTTCTTGATTGCCAATGTCAACCGTACGCAAGGTTGGGAAAAAGATCCATCTGAATACATCAGCATGGAAGGCAAAAAAGTGATTGTTCTCGGTGGTGGTGATACCGCGATGGACTGTAACCGTACCTCGATCCGTCAAGGTGCCGAATCCGTTGTCTGTGCCTACCGTCGTGATGAAGAAAACATGCCGGGTTCACGTCGTGAAGTGAAAAATGCGCGTGAAGAAGGTGTGGATTTCCAATTTAATCGTCAGCCGATTGAAATTGTAGGTGAAAATGGCAAAGTGACGGGTGTTAAAGTAGTGACTACACAGCTAGGTGCACCTGATAGTCGCGGTCGTCGAAGCCCTGAACCAGTTCCGGGTTCAGAAGAAATTTTACCAGCAGATGCAGTATTGCTTGCCTTCGGTTTCCGTACCAGCCCTGCAGATTGGTTTACTACATCAAACATCAATATGGATGGCTCAGGTCGTGTAATCGCTACTGAACAGCAAGAATTTAAGTTTCAAACATCGAATCCGAAAATTTTTGCCGGCGGTGATATGGTCCGTGGATCTGACCTTGTGGTAACCGCAATCTGGGAAGGTCGCCAAGCTGCAGAAGGTATTCTTGACTATTTAGATGTTTAAGTCATGACATGCCAGTGATTGAACTGGATTCATTCAAAAAACTCGCTTCGGCGGGTTTTTTATTTTTTGGAATTTACCTCAAATGACACGTGAATGGATTTTGCAGATAAATACGCTGAAAAGTTGTCAGACAGCGCTTTAGAATGGTGAATTATGCAAGTGTGCTAGCACATTTTGCCATGTGTGAAAGAGCTTAGGAATTACATACTGCGATCATGATCTAAATTTTAGGAAGCGACCATGACGCAAGTGACGACACAAAAAACATATCTAAATCGTCCTAAAGCCATTGGCATTACGGTACGTCGAGCACAATTCAATCCTAAAGCGATTCGCCGGCATTATTTTGCCAACTCACCGGTGATGTCGCATTTGTTGACGGCATTGTCATCGACCTTTCCCATTGGTGAGCAATTCTTTGTGCATAGCGTGCGTAATGTACGCGATCAAGTCAGTGATGAAAAGTTACAAGCTGAGATCGCAGCATTCATTGGGCAAGAAGCGATGCATTCCAAAGCCCATGCTGAATTTAACGATGCTTGGCGCAGTGAAAGCTATAATTTAGATCGTTTCCAGGCATGGTTGGCACGTAAAGACAGTTATGTAAAAAACTTACATCCAAAAATACAGTTGGCAATTACCTGTGCATTTGAACATTTTACTGCTTTACTTGGCGGCTATATTTTAAGACATCCTGAAGTGCTGAGTACTTTAGATGATGATGCAGTGAAACTTTGGGTGTGGCATGCGATTGAAGAGATTGAGCATCGTGCAGTGGCATTTGATGTATATCAGCATGTCTATGGTGATGACAAAATACGTCGCATGATTATGCGCAGTGTGACCACGGGTTTTGCAAGTCTTACGTTTTATTCTGCAACTAAGCTATTTATGCAGGATAAGAAAAAAAGTTTACCGAAGGTGGGCGGAAATATTTTCGGGGCGTATTTATTGGCAAAAATGTTTATTCAACTGGCGCCAGAATATTTGTCATATTACAAAGCAGAATTCCATCCGAGTGACATTGATTACAGTCAGATCGTGAAATATTGGAAAGAACGTCTCGCTGATGAATATCAAATGGAAAGTTTTCAGACTGAAATTACGCCGCAATTGTATAGTTAATTCAACATGATAAAAAAAGCCCGAGTTGTGGGCTTTTTTTCATGCTCAATATTTTTTGAGTGGATCAGTTTAATCACAAAGAAAATACATAATTCATTCGAAAAATAGGGTTAGAATGAATTTATTTAAACAATTACAAATAAATACTTGAGGTTAAGGGTTATGAATTCAATGAAAAAAAGCATGCTCGCAATCGCATTAGTCAGTACATTGACCCTCAGTGGTTGTGGCTATAACACATTACAAGTCAAAGATGAGGCCGTTACAGCAGCATGGTCTGAGGTGCAAAACCAATATCAACGGCGTGCAGATTTGGTACCTAACCTTGTCAATGTGGTGAAAGGTTACGCGAAACATGAGGAACAAGTGCTGACTGAAGTGACTCAAGCACGTGCCAATGTTGCAGGCTTAAAAGTGGATAAGGAAGTTTTGGAAGATCCAGCACTGTTCCAAAAATATCAAGAAGCTCAAGCGCAGATGACCAGCGCACTTTCTCGTTTAATTGCAGTCTCGGAAAATTATCCAGACTTAAAAGCCAATGAGCAATTCCGTGATTTACAGGTTCAGTTAGAAGGCACTGAAAACAGGATCGCTGTCGCACGTAATCGCTACATTACTACGGTACAAGACTTTAATGGCTATGCACGCCAGTTCCCGCAAGTGATGACAGCTAAAGTCATCGGTATGGATACCAAGCCTAACTTTAGCGCAGAGCAAAGTGCACAAACTGCACCAAAAGTTGATTTTAATTAATTGGCATCACTGCATTGTGAGGTGGGCTGATGGTGGATTTTGAGCTAAAACATACAGGTTTGTTGTGGTTGCAGCGCATGGTTTTAGCATGCTTATTGTGTGTGGTGGGTTTCACACATGCAGAAACTGCCACCGCTACAGATGTAGATGCTGAAACAGTTGTTGTCGGTAAAATATTAAAAGATCAGCAGTCAGCTACGCAAAAAGATACAACAGCACAGCCTGAAATCAAAATTCAGCAGCCGAATATCGCCAATGATATGGCAGATGGCGAGTCGATTCGTGGCTTGCCGACGCTCAATGAGCCTGTAGTTGATCAGGCAAACTTACTTTCCGCTGCTGAAAAGCAAGCCATAAGCCAGAAAATTCTACAGTTACACGAACAAGGCAAGGCACAAATTGGTGTCGTGATTGTGCCAACCACAGGTCAAGAAGATATTTTTGATTATGCCATGCGTGTTGCTGAGAAATGGCAACTCGGTTCAGCAAAACGTGACAACGGGATATTGATGGCAATCGCCGTGAACGACCGTAGAATTCAAATCCTTACGGGTTATGGATTAGAAGGAATCATGCCCGATATCATTGTCAGTCGCATTATTCGAAATCAAATCACACCGTACTTTAAGCAAGCCCAATATGCCCAAGGCATTGATGCTGGCTTAACGGAAATAACCCAAATTTTAAATCAAGACCCTGAAGTTGCAGCTCAAGCAGCCCAAGAGCTGAAAGAACGTCAGGAACAAGCCTTACACGAGCAACAAGCCAAAGAGAAAACGTTTACAACGGTTCTCATCATTTTGGTGATTGGTATTTTTGCATCATTTATAGTGGGTAAGCGCTTAAGTGCCTCAACTGCTGCTGTTGCAGGTACCGTTGCGGGTTTGGTCAACGGTGCAGGTCTACTCACCAGTCTGTTGATGGGTGGAGCAATTTTCTTTCTACTGATTACTGCTATTGCTCAAACCATTTTTCAAATGTTCCTTGCTGGTGGTGGAGGCGGAGGTGGTCGCAGCGGAGGTGGTGGCTTTGGTGGCGGTGGCTATAGCGGAGGCGGTGGTGGCTTCGGCGGCGGGGGAGCATCAGGTTCATGGTAACGAAAACAGAAACAACAGAAATTGTCACCTGTCCTAAAACACAGGAAATACAGCAACCAAGTTTTAAACGCTGGTTGAAGCACTTCTTTTATATGCCTGCAGCAAACCGGTTTTTTAATAAGCAAGATCAGCAGGCCATTGCGCAAGCGGTGACAGAAGCTGAGCATGGCCATGTAGGTGAAATACAGGTGGTGATCGAAGGGCATATTCCTTCGAACCAAGCCTATTATCAAAATACCCGTGCACGTGCTGAACAGCTCTTTGCTGAACTGGGTGTGTGGGATACAGAATTTAATAGTGGTGTTTTGCTTTATTTAAACTTATGTGAACGTCAGGTTGAAATTGTCATTGATCGCGGGATGAGACAGGCAACCGATGCCCAAGTGTGGCAGGATATTTGCGCGCGAATTATCCAACACATGCAAAATAAACAATACCGAATAGCTTTGACGGCAGGCGTAAAAGAGATTGGTGAAGTGATGGATCACTTTTACGCAGGGAAGTCTGTAGATAAAGCTAATGAAATCGAAAATGAGCCCATTATTTTGCGCTAAAAAACGGTGATAAAGTGACACAAATCGTCACTTTTAAACACAAAAAGAGACGTAATGATTACAAAAAATAAAAATATTTTTTTAAAGTGCTGTTTTTTCTGTCATTTTCACTATAATAAATCTTGGCACGCTCTGTGCTATTTATAAAACAAGCTACATAGCTTTATTAAATAATTAAATTAAAAAACATTTGTGGAGAATGTTATGAACGCTCAAAAAGGTTTTACCCTTATTGAATTAATGATCGTTGTTGCGATCATTGGTATTTTGGCTGCAATTGCGATTCCGCAATACCAAAACTATATTGCTAAGTCACAAGTTAGCCGTGTAATGTCTGAAACTGGTGGTTTAAAAACTGTTGTTGAAAACTGTGTAAATGAAGGCCGTACGGCTGCCTTTATTACAAACATTGCTGCTACTGGTACAGTAGCTGCGGATGACTGTGAACTTGGCGCAACAGCTTCTACACTTCTAGTAGGTGCTGGTCAAACTCCAGCTGTAGCTGCAGTAACTGGTCAAAATGGTTATCCTGAAGTAGAGTTCGATGCCGGTGTTGCAACTATTACTGGTACTTTTGGTAGTGGTGCTGCTGCAACTATTTCTACTGCTGGTACTAATGAGCTAATTTGGACTCGTTCAGCTGAAGGTACTTGGACTTGTACTACAACTGTTCCATCTAAATTCCGTCCAAATGGCTGTACAGCTTCTAGCTAATTGCTAAATAAAAAAAGCTCTCTTTATGAGGGCTTTTTTTATGGAAATGAAAATATTGAAAACATTACTGTTAATTTTTCTGACAAACTTTTTAATTTATATGTTCTGTCTGATTTTCAATTTAGATAGAACTATTTTAAATATAGATTATCTGTTTGTTGCAGGGTTAATATTATTCCATTACAAAAAAATGGCACATGCTTTGTGGTGCTTAGTTTTTATATCTGATGTCTTGCTATGCATCCATCAAATTTTTCCATTTTTTCGTTTGGAGGATATTCTCTATATTTCTAAATTTATTTGGATTTCTTCAATTTATTATCAGATCGCATGTATTGGATTTTTAGGTTATGCAATATTGCATTGTGTATTGCAGGAAAAAATCAAAATAAATAAGCAGGCTTATTTAAGTATATTTATTTTAACGAGTTTTTTTTATATTTCGCAAACGATATATTTGACCATATATCCTTTAAAAAAAATTAATTTTATATCAAGCCAAACATTAGAGTTTATTAATTTTCAGTTTTATAGCTTTCAGCAATCCTTAAGGGATGAAAGAAAATCTTTAGTACCGTTTTCGCAGTCTCCTAAAGCCACAGAGCAATTAAGAGTAAATTTGGCTGGGTATTCACAGCCAAAAAATGATGTCTTAGTTATTATTGTGGAATCACTAGGTGTACCAAAAAATAAATCAGTGCTGAAAGAAATTATTGCTCCATTAATAAACCATACAGAATTAAGAAACTTTAAAATTAATTCTCAGACCTATGTCGCACCTACTGTTCATGCTGAATTACGTGAACTATGTAAAGTACAAGCACAGAACTTAAATCTAAAAAAATTAGAAAATGGTTTTGAACAATGCTTGCCACATAAATTTAAAAAATTAGGGTATGAAACTACGGCCATGCATGGTGCTTTAGGGCTGATGTATGATCGAAAATATTGGTATCCTAGGGCAGGTTTTGACAATATTATATTTCAAGAAACTAAGCTATGGAAAACACGGTGCTATTCGTTTCCTGGTGTATGTGATGAAGAATTAATACTAGAAATACCTAAACAGTTTTCAAGAACTAAACCGCAGTTTTTTTATTGGTTAACTTTAAATAGTCATGCAATTTATGATTCAAGGGATATCAAAATAGATCAATTTGATTGTATTAAATTTAATATAAAACCCAATTTAGAAAGTTGTCGTAATTTAAAACTTCAAGCGCAATTTTTCTTTCATTTAGCAAAAGTTTTGAAACAACCTCAAATGCGAGGTGTAGATGTAATTGTTGTGGGGGATCATACCCCAGCAATTTTAAACCAAAGTGAAAAAGAGGAAATTTTTGATGGAAATAATGTCCTTATTCTAAATTTCACAGTATCAAACCCTTAATTTCAGAGGAGTATTTATGAAGTTATCTAAGAGGATACGATATTTTTTCGTACATTTAGCCTGTTCATTACTGGTTGGTGTTGCATTACTTACACTTGTATTCTTGGTTTGGTATCCAGCACCTTTGGCTTCGGCAGAGGGCGTAACGACTATTTTTTTAATGCTACTTGTTATTGATGTAATTCTTGGCCCATTATTAAGCTTATTGGTTTATAAAGAAGGTAAAAAAAACCTAAAAATGGACTTGAGTATTATTGTGCTCATTCAAGTTGTAGCCATGGGTTATGGCATATATGCAATTGCACAATCAAGACCTGCATGGATTGTGCAAGCAGGTTGGTTGTTTGAGATTGTACCTGCAAATGTTGTGGATACTAAAGATCAGAAACAAGCAGACCCAGCATATCAACATAATAGTTGGCTACAGCCAAAATGGGTAGCAGTTGATGATGCAAAGAATCCAAATAATCTATTTGCTGCGCCACAATTGATGCCAACAACTTATAATGACTTAAGTTATGCAGATCAACGTTTAAAACAACATGCCCAAACCTTAGCATCTTTACAGCAATTTAATACAGAAACTGATATTCAAAACGTTTTAAAAGATTATCCGACAGCAAAATATTGGATGCCACTAAGAGCGACAGGTGTTGGCTTAACGGTGTTACTCGATTCAGAGTACAAAGTTATTCAAGCAGTGGATTTAAGACCGTGGCGAGAATAATATTCAAAAAGCAGATTACCTTTTAATCTGTTTTTTGAATATCATAGCTCATCTTTTTCTCAACTGTTGCAGCATGAAATTTTTCCTCTTGCTTCTAGCCAGTATCTTTATCTCCCTCGCCTGGCTGCTTCCTATCCATTACCGTCCTTGGGTCACCTATACCGGTGAGCTATATGCCTTCTTTGCATTGTTCGCTTTGGCTGCCATTTTCTTAAAAGAAAAACTACTTATCCCAAAAATCAGCCTGCCTTTACTGGCCTTAACCGCTGTCCCATTTATCCAATGGGCCTGTGATTTGCTGTTCTTTTTTGATAAAGCGCTATTTAGCAGCCTGTATATCTTTGGCTTTTGGTTGGCGATTGTACTGGGCTATAACCTGACCCTAGATGCTGCGCAGCGAGAAAAAATATTTACAGGTTTCAGTTTTGTCTTTTTAGGCGTTGGCACCCTAACTGGTCTTAGGGCCATTTGCCAATGGCTCACCATCGACCAGTATTTACCGTTTATGGTGGATATTCGTACCGGCCAGCGTCCTTATGCCAACTTTGCCCAGCCGAACAATATGGTGACCTTTCTGGTCATGTCCTTAATGGCCTGTTTATATCTATATGAAAAGCAGAAACTGAAAACAGCACTTTTGGTTACAGCTGGTTTGGTGATCTTAAGCGGGGTGGTGCTGAGTCAATCGCGTACCTCTTGGGTCGCCTCGCTGTGTATTTTGGCCTATCTCGGTTATCAGCAGTACCAAGGCTATATCCGCCTGAAATGGTGCTATAGCAAGCTCTGGTTTGCCACTTTTGTTGGTTTGATCTTTATTACTCCTTCCGTAAGTCAGCTACTCTCTCAAAGCGCAGATATAGCGGTACAGTCTCGTGATGTGGTACAGCGCGCTACCGGTGATATGTCACGGCTGGCAATCTGGGAGCAAATGCTGCATGCCATTGCCCATCAGCCCTGGTTTGGTTATGGCTGGCATCAGACCAGTGTTGCTTACACCACGATTAGCGAATTTTTCCAGGGGCCAGTATGGATTCGTAGTGCTCACAATGTGGTGCTCGATCTACTACTCTGGAATGGTCTGCTGATTGGCTTGCCTTTGTTGGCTTATCTGGCCTATTGGGGCTATCAATTACATCGGCAGGTGAATTCAACCATTTCGGTGATTGGCCTGTTGATGCTGGGTGCCTTCCTGATTCATGCCATGCTGGAATTCCCGCAGAACTATGCCTATTTTCTACTGCCCGCCGGTTTTATTTTGGGGATTGTGCAGTCGCAACGTCCAAATGCTGGCGTGCAGTTATCGCCAATATTCATGCGGGTTAGTTTCGGTTTAGGCTTAGTTCTGCTGCTAATTTATCGTGATTATGAAGTGATGGTGCCAAAGCTGAATCAATCGGTGCGTTATGAAAAGACACCGGAAAAAATCACCAATCAGGATCAGACTTATCTGCTCGAGGAGTTTAACCGCCGCATTGCCTGGATTCGTCTGAATCCGTATAGCCAGCAAAGCCCAGAGCAATTACAGCAGATTCATGAGATTGTGCTGAATTATCCAACCCAGTATGACCTGCTTAAATATGCCCGAGTGCTGGCCTTTAATGGCTATGAAGCCGAAGCCAAACAGCAGCTGGAGCTGTTAAAGATCTTGCGAAAGGTCGAGGTAGATTACGATAGCTTGCTGGATGGAGCAGAAATCAGACCAGAACCATAAATCATCTTCTGATTTTTAAGGCTGCTGTTTGGGATTTTAAAGAAATCCAAGAAATAAAAAAGACCGGATTTCCGGTCTTTTTTGTACGCTTCATCTTTTTAATTGAACTTAGAGCTGACTCTGAATATAGTTTTCAATACCGACAGATTCAGTTAAATCCAGTTGCGTGGTCGCCCAGTCCAGATATTCTTCTTCTTTTTCTAAAATCTCTTGAACCAGATCTCGAGTGACATAATCTAACTGCTCTTCTGCTAGTTTAACTGCAGTTTGAATGGCTTCAATGTTCTCTTTGACTTTACGTACATCACAATTTAAAACTTCAACGGTATGCTGACCGATATAGAGCTTACCTAGGTGTTGTAAGTTAGGTAAACCTTCTAAAAACAAAATTCGCTCAATAATTTTATCGGCATGCTTCATTTGACGAATTGACTCTTTATATTCTGCAGAACCGAGTTGCTCAATGCCCCAATCGTTAAACATCCGTGAATGAAGAAAATATTGGTTAATTGCAGTTAAATGATGATAAAGCACCTGATTTAACTGATTAATTACATCACGATTGCCTTTCATGTCTGACTCCTTAACTGCAATAAAGCTCGAACTAAGCAATATAAATTTGATATTAGAATAGAAATATCTTAAACAACAAAGTGTAATTTAGCGAGTGTTTTATAGAACAGCAAATGAAAATCACAATCAAAACAAGGCGCTAATTTTTAGATCTTTAATAAATAAAAACCCGCTTAGAGTCAGAAGCGGGGGAGGAGGAATGGTCTGAGACCATTGGTTTTATAATTATGATTGTTGAGAAAATTTAAAAGCTTGGTTTATGCGGCAATTGCGATACGGGCTGCAATTTGTGCAACTTCATCACTGATGATCATACGTGCTTCAGGAGCACAGCGACCGCAACAGGTGCCTAAATCAAGCATATCACGAACTTCACGATAGCTTTCTGCGCCATTGGCAATTGCATCTTTAATGTCTTGATCAGTAATACCACGGCACAAACAAACGTACATGAAATCAAACCAAGTGAATAAATGGGATAAGTAATATTATTGATAATTATTATCGTTTGTCAATAAAAATCATTTAAAAATGCTTTTAAAGTGATTGAGTTTTTGAATAAAAACTGTCATTTAAGCGGAAATCTGAGTAATGCTCAGATTTCCATGTGAGGCTTTTTGTTCTTTTGGAATATGATATTTAGTGAAAGGCTTAATCGGTGTTTACTAACTTATTGATTAATAATCACCACGCCATCCATTTCAACTAGTGCACCTTTTGGTAGGCTAGCAACACCGAGTGCTGCGCGTGCAGGGTAGGGTTGAGCAAAGTATTCGCCCATAATTTGGTTGACCAATTGGAAGTTAGAAAGGTCGGTAAGGAAAATATTCAGCTTAGCGATATCTGCTAGCGAACCACCTGCAGCTTCACATACCGCTTTTAAGTTGTCGAATACACGGCGAATTTGAGCTTCAATGCCTTCTACCAGCTCCATGCTATATGGATCTAAGCCAATTTGACCTGATAAATACAAAGTGTCGCCCACTAAAATGGCTTGTGAGTAAGTACCAATTGCAGCGGGTGCATTTTCAGTATGGATTACCTGGCGGGACATCTATTTCTCCTATTATCATCACAGACACATCACATATAAATATGTGGTGTCAGGTTAGCTGGCAACTTTCGCAGGCTCAGCAATGGCAACAGGTTGTGCCAAACGACTGATGCGTGGGAAGCCAAAATGCATTCTTAAATTACGGATAATTTCGGCAATTTGTTTACGATTGTGTACAACAATATTCACATAGGTTTTTTCTTCATGTGAACGGACAGTTTCTACACCGACTTTTTCTTTACGGCATAGATAGATCAGTTCTGAAATTTGCTCATCATTTAACAGCATGTTTAAGCATAAATAGGCTGTAAAACTAATGTCCTCACTGTCTTCTGTAGTCCAGTGTAAAGGCATGATATTTTCAGGATGTAAATGTTGTTCATGCAATAAATTATGACAACGTGAACGGTGCACAATCAAACCACGACGTGATAAATGCCCTTGTATTGGATCGCCTAAAACAGGGTTACAGCAGTGCGCATATTTAACGTCGACACCGTCAGTACCCAAGATTAAGCGTGCAGAGTTTGAAGTCTGAATGGTATCTTGAGCATATAAATGATTAGCAACCAATTGCGGTAATAAGTCACCCACGGCAATCTGTTCAAATAATTGTTCTTTATCATTTAAATGCCGCCAATTCAGCACATTTTCCCAATCAGCTAATGTTAAATCACTCATAGAACGATTAAAAAGTTTTAATGCGCGATTTAAAGCTTGCTGACCAACTAAACGTTGTTCATCTTGGTCTTGGTCACGGAGGATATTTTGTAATGCGCGGCGGGCTTTTTGGGTATTAATAAAGCTTAGCCAGTCAGGGTTTGGTGTTGCAAGAACATCAGTGATAATTTCAATCACTTGACCACTCAGTAATGGTGTTGAAAGGGGCTTGGTTTCCCCATCAATTTTTGCACCAACGGCATGGTTGCCCAAAAATAAGCTTGCTGAATAAGCGAAATCAACAGCTGTGGCACCCTGAGGGAGTTCATGCAAATGACCGTGTGGGGTGTAGACCCAAATTTTTTCTTGATGTAGATAATCGAGTAATTCACTAAATGTGGTCTTTGCACATGCGCCATCGACTAACACGTTTAAATTTTGCATGGAGGCTTGGATCGCTGAACGACAAGCTTGTGGTGCATTTTCACCGAGGACCACACCAAATCGCGCTGCTTTACGCATCAACTCTGTTTGGATGGTCAGAGATAAAATGGTCTTTTCACCTTTTAAGCGCATCATCAGTGACTGGTTACCACCAGGGAGTGGGCGACGAATATGATCGGCGTAATTTAAAACTTTAAAGCTTTCTTTGAGGATGTCTGCAAGTCGGTCACAGTCTGCGATGCTTTGTAAAATAATTTCAAATGCATGACTATGGGTGAGCTCTTGCAGATCGATATCGTTTTTTACAAAGTGGCGAAGTAATTCAATATTATTATTCTTCTTTTTAATTCGACCTGAAATATGGTGTTGTTCTAGTAAGGCGGTGAGGTTATTTTCCCACTTGGTTTGGTATTCGCAGCGTTTCGGTTTGGTTTGTAATAAAGCTTCTTGAACATTGTTATACATATCTAAGTCGAGATTTTGATAACACAAATGTTCAAGGTTGTCGGCCATTTCATTCATACCGACGAGGCGTGCCATAGGCACAAAAATTTCAAAAGTTTCTTGGGCAATACGAGCACGTTTGTCAGGGCGTAAAGCACCTAGTGTGGTCATATTATGATAGCGATCTGCCAGTTTAATAATAATGACACGTGGGTCTTGTAGTGTGGCTTGCAGAATTTTACGGAAAGATGCTGCCTTATTATATTCTTTATCACTAGAGTGGCTGAGTTTTGTGACGCCGTCGACGAGTTCAGCAACGGTCAGACCAAATTTTTCAGTAATATCTTGTTTGGTAAATTCAGTATCTTCGATGACATCATGTAGTAAAGCGGCCATCAAAGTTTCCGCATCAAGACGCATATGCGCCAAAATACAGCTCACCGCAATTGGGTGAAGGATGTAGGGTTCGCCACTTTTACGTGTAATGCCATCATGGGCAATATCCGCATAGTCGCAAGCTTCAAGCACGCGTTCGACATCACTTACTGAAAGGTAAGCGTCGATTATCACATTTAACTGTTGCTTGGCTTGGCTGACCATTGGGCCTGGCATAGAACACCCTTTTACTACTGATTTACAAATGAAACGGTTAATACTTTAATGAAATGCATATTGCATGACTTGTCAATTTTTTAGTTTAAAAAAATGAAAATCTTTTTCGCCTGCTTTGCACTTCTTAAGCTTATGTTATAACTGTTCTGAGTAAAATATTAAAGAGAATCCATAAAAAAAGCCTAGTTAAAAACTAGGCTTTTAAGGTCAGGTTTATCTTATTGGAAAGAAAAACCGTCTAAGTTTAGGTTATTTGCAGAAAGTGCAAGGTCTAAACTTGAAGTTTGGTAGTCTTGTTCACGTTGTTTCAAAATGTCTTTAGAAACGTGACCCGCTGCGATTTCACGAAGAGCAACAACGGTTGGTTTGTCATTGTCCCACTCAACAGTAGGTTCGATACCTTGACGTGCCAATTGACGCGCGCGTTTGCTTGCCACTAGTACAAGCTCAAAGCGGTTGTCTACATGGTCTAAACAATCTTCAACGGTTACGCGTGCCATAAGAATTCTCGTTTGAATATAAATTTTTAACAGACTGTGCAGTATAAGGTGCTTTGTCTATAGACTCAAGTTTTAATCACTGTTCCGTAGGGGTGATTAATTTCTCAATCAGTTTTTCATGGCGCATAGCTTGTTGTTTTAAAACAAGACGATTGGCAATAATAACGGACTCTAAGTCATGCAGTGCTTTATTAAAGTCATCATTAATAATGATATAGTCAAAATTAACGTATTGCTGCATATCTTCTACGGCACAGCTGAGACGATGTTCAATCACTTCAACAGAGTCTGTACCACGATTGGATAAACGTTGACGTAAATCGAACTGACTCGGAGGAAGAATAAAAATTTGTCTAGATTCAGGAAAAAGTTTACGAACCTGTTCAGCACCTTGCCAGTCAATTTCAAGTAAAACGTCATGACCTTTGGCCAATTGTTCTTTTACTGTGCGCTGTGCAGTACCGTAATAATTACCAAAAACTTCTGCATATTCAATGAAGCCGCCTTCATTTACCAAAGATAGAAAATCTTCTTTTTTAGCAAAATGGTAATGTACGCCGTCTAATTCGCCAGGACGCTGACCACGAGTGGTATGAGAAACAGAGACATGTAAATTGTTTACACGTTCAAGCAGGGCTTTAACGAGGGATGTTTTGCCCGTTCCCGAAGCAGCAGAAACGACAAACAAGAGACCCGACATGATATTTTTCCTGATATGATAAAATATCTTCTCTATTTTAGAGTAGACGCGCGCCAAACAAAATAGTCAGACGTCTATTGTTTACATTTATTTCAAGTGATACCCGTAAAATTGAGTGGGCATTGAGGATTCTATGGAAATTGTTTTAGCTAATCCACGCGGTTTCTGTGCAGGTGTTGATCGCGCCATCGCGATTGTGAACCGTGCACTGGAATGCTTTAATCCCCCAATATATGTGCGTCATGAAGTAGTACACAATAAATTTGTGGTGGACGACTTACGTCAACGCGGTGCGATATTTGTGGATGAACTGGATGAAGTACCTGATGACAATATTGTGATCTTCAGTGCGCATGGTGTATCTAAAGCGGTACAACAAGAAGCTGAACGCCGTGGGCTAAAAGTTTTTGATGCGACCTGCCCTTTGGTGACCAAGGTGCATATAGAAGTGACCAAGTACGCTCGTGAAGGTGTGGAAGCGATTTTGATTGGTCATGAAGGTCACCCAGAAGTTGAAGGGACAATGGGTCAATATGACACTAAAAATGGTGGTTCGATTTATTTGGTTGAAGATGAACAAGATGTTGCTGATCTAAAAGTGGTGCATCCGGAAAAAGTAGCGTTTGTAACGCAAACTACGCTTTCTATAGATGACACAGCAAAAGTGATTGATGCTCTACGTCAGAAGTTTCCTGAAATTCAGGGGCCGCGCAAAGATGATATTTGTTATGCCACTCAAAACCGCCAAGATGCCGTACGTGATCTGGCTGAGCAATGTGATGTTGTTTTGGTTGTGGGTTCACCGAACTCTTCGAACTCGAATCGATTACGTGAATTGGCAGAACGTATGGGTAAGCGTGCGTATTTGGTGGACAATGCCGATCAGTTGCAGCAAGAATGGTTTAATGAGCACACAAAAATTGGTGTAACTGCAGGAGCATCGGCACCTGAAATTTTAATTAAACAAGTAATTCAGCGCCTACAAGATTGGGGGGCGAAAGCACCGCAAGAGTTAGATGGTCGTGAAGAAAATATTACATTTAGTTTGCCAAAAGAGTTACGTATTCCTGTAACTCAGGCATAAAGTGTTAATGACTTAACATTCTGAATTTTTTAAGAATTGACAGATAATTGCTTTTTGGCAATTATCTGTTTTTTTATGCCTTTTATCCTTATTTGTGTTTGTTTTGTAATTTAATTGGATATTATTTTTAATAGGGTAAATTTTGGCGCGCCTTGGGGGGGAGTATGCAGAAAAATAATGGATTTACGTTAATTGAGTTACTGGTGACGATTGCAGTACTAGGGATTATTGCAACGATCGCTGCGCCTTCTTTCAATAGTTTAATTCGGAATCAAAATTTAACAAAAAGCACTCGTGATTTATATGGCTTAATTATGGAAGCACGTGCCCAAGCAGTTTTAGTTCGTCAGGATGTAAAGTTAGAAATCGTAGAAGATCAGGAAAAGTTGATTGAACGTTCTGATGAAATTGCTGCGGATGCTACCTTAAAAAAGCAGAGAGAAAGTAAGCTTTTATATCTTTGGGGGCCAACTGGAAAGTCGATATTGTCCGGGATAGAAACTTCAATTACGTTTGAAATGACTGGAAAAGTGAAAGGTGCAAGTTCAGATACAACAATTGTAATCTGCGATGAAGCAGATGGTAATAAATCAAAAACAATCACAATAACGAAAATGGGTTCACTTCAACCAATTAGCGAGGGAGATTGCTAATGCGCTATACAAAACATCAATTAGGTGTTGGATTGATGGAAATATTAGTAGCTCTTCTGATTCTCGCATTGGGTGTATTGGGATTTATTGCTCTGCAATATAGGGCAGTTGAGGCAACTTCTGAAGGGAGTTATCGAGTTCAGGCAATTAATTTATCGCGAGATTTTGCTGAAAGAATTAGGGTAAATCGTGGCGCTTTGGATGATTATGTGGATGAAATAGCAGATGCTGATGCTCAAGCTGAATATAGTAAAAACTGTTCAGCAGAAGAGTGTTCAACAGGTGAAATGGCAGATTATGATGTAGCGCAGGTTGTGCAGCGTGCTAACTCGGTAGGGATGACAGTCAACTTGTTAGATTGTCAAGGTAATAGTGATGATCGTAAATGTATCTATGTTGCTTGGGGAAATACAGCAGCAACAGACGGACAAGAAGATGCAGGAAATTGTACAACAGGGACAGTTTATGATCCCTCATCAACCTGTTTGATTATGGAGGTATATTAAAAATGCCATTAAGTTCATATAAACAGACAGGTTTTACCTTAATTGAGTTAATGATATCGCTGGCTCTAGGGTTGATTATAATGGCTGCAGCGATCATGTTATTTATAACAGGTCAAAAAAGCAGTGCATTACAACAAGGGGTTGCAAATATTCAGGATGATGCGAACTTTGGATTGGGATACATAGCACAGGATATCAGACATACAAATCTTAATAGTCTAAATTCTGGAATTAATGATCGGACGATTCAAGGTGGGATTGTACTTACTTCTAGTGCTAATGGTTTTAAAGACACGACGGTTACACCGAATGTTACTTATAGTAATTTACCAGAAAACTTAATAGGAACAACGGTAGCAACGAACTTATTGTCAAGTGGAGCTACGGGTTTGTCTAATGTGCAAGGGGAAAGTAGTGATCAATTGGTCATTCAATATAGACCTCAATATACAAGAGTTGGAAGTAATTGGGTTGGGGGTTTTGATTGTGAAGGGGAAGAAATCAAGTTCCCTGTAATGACCGGTGGGGTTGAAACACCATTGCGCATAATCGTACAGCGTTATTTTCTAAGGGAAGATACTAATAAAGATAGCAAGGAGCCAAATACTGCTTTGGCCTTGGCGTGTGATGCTGGGTGGTACAGTGAATCGGGTACTCCGCTACCAGATAAAATCGAGTCTTTTGGTAATAATGGCGAAGTTATTATGAAGCGAGTCGATTATTTTCATGTCATGCTGGGTATCCAGAATGGTGAAAAGCTTCGATATATTTCTATTAATGATTATATGGCACTTAGTGCTCCGCGACCACGTATCTTATCTGTTCAATTAGGAGCATTAGTTCGTTCTGTACAAGGTGTGGGGAATGAACCAATGATTAAAGATGATCAAGAGTTTCAAGTACTCGATAAAAAAGTAACAGTGAAAGTACCGACTAATACAACAAGCAAATATGTCCGTCAGGTGGTTTCTCAAACAGTTGCGCTGCGTAATACTTTTGGGGAGAGAGGACAATGAATAAAAGTCAGCGAGGAGCAACTTTAATTGTTGTTCTTATTCTACTTGTTGCTATTACGGTTATAGGAACATTGGCAATCCGTCAAAGTATGGTGACTTTAAATATTGCAACAAATAGTCAGGCCACTCAATTGATGCTCCAGAACGCAGATGCTGCATTTTTTAATGTGGAGAAAGAAAATAATATTATTCAGTCATTAAGCAGTAGCGGAATGTTTGGGTATATTGATGGTGCAGTGAATAAAGATAAAGAACTTGTATTTTGTTTTCGTGGTGCGGATCAAGCTAATTTTTTCGATATTACTCTTGCCAGCATCATTGAATGGAATGCGCCTGATGTAAAACCTAAAAATGATAGCTTTGGTAAAGATGGATATTGTAAAACGAATGTAAGTGGAACAAATTTTTTTACGAGTGGTCGTAAGGCTGTCATGACTCAAGTTGCTGTTAAATATTCATCAGAAGCAGAGAAAGATGCATTTTATGGGCAAATTTTAGGAACAGATGATAATACTGTGAAATTGCAACGAAGTAAGCCAGTTAAAGTTTTTGCCGTTTCAATCATGCCGGCCTTAACTACTGCAGATAAAACAAAAATTGATGAATGTCTTGACTCTCACATGAATGAGGTTGTTATTCCGAGTGGTGTAACTCCATCTACAGGGGCGGATAAAAGTGTAACTCAGTGTTTGTCAGAACTAAATGTACCTTTTGAATCGACAGTCACTGAATATGTAATTGCTCAAGATTTCGTGTAATAGGGGAAGTAAGAAAAGATGAAAACGATGCAAAATAAAAATCATACTTCTTATCGTCATAAGCTGCTTGTTGCCAGTATTGCTGCATTATCTACTGTGATGATTACAGGTACAACCACGCAAGCTAGTGACATAGATATTTATCAACAAGCCCGTTCAGGTAATATTACTTTAATGATGTTATTTGATATTTCAGGAAGTATGGGGGCTCCACAGCTTACAAATAATAGAGATGCTTGTGATGTCCCAAGTCACATTAGTATGGGGTCATCTGGTACGGAAACATCAACAAATGGTTCACCAACTTATACTAGATATTACTGTCAGGTGACTGCACGAGCTTATAAATATAGATCATGGCGTAATGGTGGAGGATATGGTACCCATAACCGTTGGCAAAAATGTGAAAATGATGCTGAAACTAAAGAAGGGTGTACTTGGGGGGACGTACTAACCACAATACCATCGGATCATAATAGTTATACTAATGAAAATGGCTCTGGGGGGTATAACTATCGATATGAAGGTGAACAGCGTCACTATTATGATCGTTTGACTCGGATTAAAGATGCTATGTTCGATTTGTTACATGGCAATACAAGTAAAGGAATTACAGCAGTAACTGATGATAAGATTATTGGGTTATCAGCTTATTCTTTCAATGGAACAGGTAGTAACGGTTATATATTGGTACCAGCACGACGTTTAGATGAAAATGTCACAATAAATGGTGTAACAAAAACACAGCGTGCTTGGTTACTAGAGGCTGTAGCGACCAAATTATATGCTCGTGGTGGTACTCCAACAGCAAATGCTTATGCTGAAGCTGCTGCATACATGATGGGCACTAAAACTTTTAATGATACTGAGTTATATAGTGGAACTACCGGTAAGCAAGTATTCTTTACCTATAATGATGGAGGCCTGAAATATACTCAATGTATGAGCTGGGATACAAACGGTGTTTGTAATTACTGGCCTTCAACAAGTCACTCTAATACAGCAGCACGAGATTTTAACTTCCTACCTATTGATTTGACTAAATATACGGCGTCATCATGTACAGTAGGAGTTAAAAGTAGTGCTACAGGCAGCACCTCTAATAAGACAGGTACTTGTTATATTTATACAGGGCCAGTTGTTCGTGATAGTTCACTTGAAAATGGTTTTAACTATTCAATCAGTTCAGCTAAAGTTAGTAATGCTACTAAATACGAGATGCCTTCATCTCTAAGTCAAACTCCCGAAGAAAAGCAATGCAGTGGACAAGGAATTTATGTACTGACGGACGGTGAGCCAAGTGGCCAGTCTAATGAACAAAAAGCAATGAGAAACGCTCTTAATGATAATAGTTTCTCTTGTACTCAAAGTGCAGACGGTACTAACTGTGTTTTAAACTTTAGTAATCGTTTATTAAGTAATAACCCGACATCATTACAAATTAAAACAGCAGTTGTAGGCTTTGGTAATTCTTTTAATAGTATTCCATCATTTGACCGTAATAAAACACGTGAACAGAATTTAGCTGCATTAGGTAGTATTAATACGGCAACTAAAAGAGCCGCAGAATGGGGAATCCGTGGAGGTGGTGGATGGTATTCAGGCTCAAGTTCAAAAGATGTTGTGGATAGTGTCAATCACTTTATTAATGATTTAACCACAGAAATTCCTTCAGTTACCACCGGTTCGCCAACTATTCCTAAGGATGCATTAAATCCGGCTGTATTACAGGATGATGCTTATTATCAACAGTTCCAGCCAACGCCAGATAAAACATTCCAATTATGGACGGGTAACTTAAAGAAATATTTAGTAGATGAAAATGGGGTATTAAAAGGCAAGAATGGCAACAAAATAGTCGATGATGATGGAAAGATCCTTGATAATTTTGATTATTGGGCTGAGTCAATAACACCGGCTAATGTTGATATGGATGAAAATACTCTGGGAAGTACAAAATTTGCTTTACGTGGTGGATTCTGGTCTAAATTGGCTTTAAGAACAGATCCATTAAACAATCCAAGTACTGGAACGATAAAGCGTAAAGTTTTTACTGATCGTAAATATTCTTCTGGCTCTGCTGGAGATTCTATATTTTCTGGAATTTCTAGCGGCGATTTAAGACAAGTTAAACCTACTGATTTGACTGATAATGTATACAAGTATGACCAGTATAGAGGATATCTAATACGGTCATTAGGATATAACATTGATGCAGCAAATCCGCCAACTGATTTAAATGCTTTGATTTTAGAGCCAGAATTTCGTCAAACTGGTGCAGTCATGCATTCATATCCACTTATGTTAACAAATAAGGGGAAGCTTGCTTTCAATACAACAGACAAGAGAATGGATTCAACAAATCGTGAAGACTACATCTTGTTTGGTACCACACAGGGTATGTTGCATGTGGTGAAAGCAGGAGAGTCTGGTAAAGCGGGTGGAGGTGAAGAGGTCTTTACATTTATACCAAATGAGATGCTAGAAAAACAAAGAAAGGCACTTGATGTACCTGAAGCAACTAATGGCGGGTTAAATAATCTGTTTTATGGTATAGATGGACCTTGGACTGCATATACTGAATATGTTATTGATGATTCTGGTAATTTAACAGTTGGAACGGGTAAAGGCGGTCAGAAGGGAGTACAGGATGTCTATGGCGGTTTACGCATGGGTGGCAAAAGTTACTATGCGTTGAATCTTCAGAATATTAATAATCCTAAACTCAAGTTTCATATAGATCCATCTGGAAATTGTAGTAATTCGAATCCTTTGGGTTGTATGGGACAAAGCTGGTCAAAGCCCACTATTGGTTTTGTGAATTGGGCTGGAAAACGTACGCGTGTGATGTTTGTTGGTGGTGGTTATGATATGGGGTATGAAGACCCTGATTATAATCAAACGAACAAAGAGGGTGCGGGTGTGTATATGTTTGCTGCTGAAGATATAGGCTCGACCAAAGCAGGAGATTTATTGTGGTGGGGTAGTGCCAATGCTACATCAAGTGCAAATACAACAACTAGTGGGGTAGTTGGTACTCACCACTCAGAAATGCAATATAGTGTAGTCAGTGAAATTCGAAGTGTAGATCGTAATGGCGATGATTTGATAGATCATATTTATTTCGGTGATCTCGGTGGGCAAATTTTCCGTGTAGATTTTGATAATACGCAATCTACAATCGGTAAGGTTGTAAAAGCCCCGGTTCGTTTATTTAATGGTCATGCAAGTGGAGGCAAAAGCCCTCGTTTTTATGATATGCCAGCTTTTTCACTCTATAGTAATAATGGCAATATTTTCGCACTAATTTCTCAGGGTAGTGGTAACCGTAGTAAACCATTATTTGCAGATAGTAGTTATGAATACGATGCAATTTATAATATTTATGATAAAGACGTATCCCACAAAGATTTATTTGGAGCGACATCTTGGTTAACTCAAGATATTGAAGTCTCAGAATTAATTAAACTTACTGATGATGATCGTAAAAATGACACTACAATCAAAGCACCTGCTAGTTCTGACGGTTGGTACTATGAGTTTACCAACTGTCTAACAGGGCATGGTGATTGTGATGATTATACCAAGCAGACAGAAAAGGTTTTTGGAACCCCAGTTGCTTTAAATAATAAATTATTTGTTTCAACATTTGATGCAAGTAAAGATGGTCTGTCTGGCGACTGCGGTGCAGGTGTGAAAGGGGCAAGTTTGATGACCACTTTCTGCTTGCCTTATGGACAGTGTAAGAGTTCAGACCCTACAGGTTCGGGACGTTCATTTATTGGTGCAGGCATTCACACCATTACTGTCGGTAACGACAATATAAAAGGCGGTGGTTCCGGTGGTAGTTCTGGCGGTGGTTCCGGTGGTGGCTCTGGTGATGAGCGACCAACAAGTGCTTCAAATTACTGTATTTCAACTGGTGGGCGTATGACAATTACAGTAACAGGAGCAGGTGGTGCAAGCGAAGAAACACAAATGTGCTTAATTCCTCAACGCTGGTACCAAAAATTTCGTTAAGGTGAGTTTATGAATAAAATGAATAAATTTGCTGAACGAGGTTTTACTCTGATAGAACTTATGGTCGTGGTAGTAATTGTGGCAATTTTTGCTGCAATTGCTATCCCGAGTTATCAGAATTATGTTCGGCGTGCAGAGGCATCCCAAGTGCAACAAGAAATTCAAAGATTAGCCAGTGAATTGTCTAAGTGGAAGTCTCGGAATTTCAGTTATCAAGGATTTAATTTAACGCCACAAACCATAAGAAATTACACTATTGAAATCAAAGATGGAACCGATACTGCTTTTAAACTAGATGATAAAGATGGTACTGAATACAAGGCTAATGGCCAGCAATGGGTAATTAAAGCAATTCATGCAGATGGAACGAATGTCTCTTTCTTGCAAACCAGTACAGGATTAAAGTGTAAAAATAAAGCAAAGGCAAATATTACCTATAGCAGCTGTGGTACAGGGGGTGAAGAATGGTGATTAGAAACCGACAGACAGGCTTCACTTTGATTGAGTTAATGATAGTTGTTGCTATTATTGGCATTCTGGCTGCAATTGCTTATCCCTCCTATCAACAACACGTGCGTAAAACAAAAAGAACGGATATGCAGGCAAGTATGCTGCAGATTGCTTCCCAGATACAGCGTTATAAAATTGCAAATTTTAAGGTAAAAGGTGCAGTTGCTAATGATTTTGGGATTAAAGCAGCCTATCCGGAACAAGGGACTCCTCTTTATACAGTAGCTTTAAAATGGATTGATACAGATGGGAGTGTAAAAGATACGACACCTTTAGGTTCTGAAAGATGGGTCTTGATTGCAACACCAATTTCGACTGCAACACAATATCGTGATGGCCATATTGGTTTGAATTTTAAAGGTGAGCGTTGTTGGACCCAAGGTACAGATAATTCTGGTACAGCATGTACTCCATCTGCCACCTCAAACTGGGACGGCAAATAACCTCAAATTCAAAATTGTGGATAAACACTTTTTGATCTTTCATTCAGGGCAAATTTCACGTAAAATATTGCCCTCTATGAAAGGGGTTTGAAATGTATCGATGGTCGGTACAGGGATAATCCGTAAAAACTATAAGGTTCTATCATGGTTGTTATTCGTCTTGCACGCGGTGGTGCTAAAAAACGTCCGTTCTATCAAATCATTGTGACTGATAGCCGTAATGCACGTGACGGTCGTTTCATCGAACGTATCGGTTTCTTCAACCCTACAGCTCAAGGTAAAGCAGAAAAACTTCGTTTAGATGCTGACCGTTTTGCTCACTGGGTTTCACAAGGTGCTCAACCTTCAGAACGTGTTGCTTCTTTAGCTGCTGAAGCTAAGAAAGCTGCAGCTACTGCTTAATTAGTAGTAGGTTACCCATGACACCAACACAGAATGTTCCCGAAGATCGTATTCAGATTGGACAGCTACGTTCAGCATATGGATTAAATGGGTGGCTCTGGGTCTATTCCAATACAGAACCTATGAGCAATATTTTTGACTACCTCCCTTGGTACATTGAGACCAAAGCAGGTTGGCAAACAGTAGATGTAAAACGTTGGAAACCACATGGCAAAGGCTTGGTTGTTTCGCTAAAAGGTGTGAGTGATCGTACCGCAGCAGATAACTTGGTTGGCGCAAATATCTGGATTTCTAAATCGCAACTGCCTCAAGCAGGCGTGGACGAGTATTACTGGTCAGATTTGAAGGGCTTAACAGTGTTAGGTCTTGGAGAAGATGAACAAGAAGTCAACCTCGGTCAAATCCACGAATTGTTTGAAACAGGTGCTAACGACGTGATGGTAGTTCGCGCTACTGCTGACAGTGTCGATAGCGAAGAGCGAATGATTCCATGGCATAAAGATGTAGTACAGCGTGTTGATCTCGAAGCTGGTCGTATCTACGTAAATTGGGGCGTAGATTATTAATCCTTTAAGGATTGACGCAGCAGGAAAATAGAGGAGTCTGCGATGTTTTTTGCAGTCATTACGCTTTTTCCTGAAATGTTTGAAGCGATTACAGCCTACGGTATTAGCGGGCGCGCAGCAAAACGTGACATTGTGCAAGTTCATTGTATCAATCCACGCGAATTTGCTGAGGGCAACTACAAAAGAGTGGATGAACGTCCATTTGGTGGTGGTCCAGGTATGGTGATGATGGCTGAGCCATTAGCGAAAGCAATTCATCGTGCCAAAGAGCTTGCCAAGCAAGCGGGTGCTGTTCATGTCCCTGTGGTGTATATGTCGCCGCAAGGAAAGACCTTAAATGAACCTGCAGTACAAGATTTCGTCAAATATGATGGATTAATTGTATTGTGTGGTCGTTATGAAGGAGTTGATGAGCGTTTGATCCAACAATATGTTGATCAGGAATGGTCAATAGGCGATTACGTTTTATCTGGTGGTGAACTCCCTGCGATGGTTTTATTGGATAGTGTGATTCGGAGACTTCCGGGTGCAATGTCTGATGAGCAATCACATGTGCAAGACTCATTTGTGGATGGTCTTTTAGATTGCCCACAATATACCAAGCCAGACCATTTTGAAGGTTTAGATGTTCCTGAAGTATTAAAATCGGGACATCATGCCAATATTGAGAAGTGGCGGTTTTTGCAGCGATATCAACGCACTTTAGAACGCCGACCTGAGTTGGTTGAAAAAGTTGAATTGACCAAGCAGCAAAAGAAATGGCTAAAAGATTCCCAGGTTTAAATTTTTTAAATCTTATATTAGGCTCTTTATGCATTGAAGCGGTCAAGCATAAAGGGAAAGTCAATCGGGTCTATGCGCTTTAGCCTCTAGCCCCAGCGATGATTAGACCTCTTCTAACTCGCATAATTGGAGATACCCCATGAGCGGTAAACATCCTTTAGTACAAGCTGTTGAAAATGCACAGTTGAAACAAGACATCCCTGCTTTTGCTCCTGGTGACACAGTAGTTGTTCAAGTTAAAGTAAAAGAAGGTGAGCGTGAACGTCTTCAGGCATTTGAAGGTGTTGTAATTGCTAAGAAAAACCGTGGTTTGAACTCTGCGTTCACAGTACGTAAAATTTCTAGCGGTTTCGGTGTTGAGCGTGTATTCCAAACTCACTCACCAATCGTTGCTGGTATCGAAGTGAAACGTCGTGGTGACGTTCGTCGTGCTAAACTTTACTACCTACGTGAATTGTCTGGTAAAGCTGCACGTATTCGTGAAAAATTACCAGCTCGTAAAGCAAAATAATTTGTTTTACAACGCTGTAAAAAAATGCGCCTTTTGGCGCATTTTTTTATGCATGAAAGAAAGTTATAAACCTTGAAGTTTCAAACGATTGGCATGTTGACGGTAGACTGAAACAGGGTCTGGTGCAAATAGTCCCTTCAAGCCCAATACTTGATTGACTTCATCGAAATGGTTCCATTTGTAATTATCACGGACGGTTTTACCTAATTTACTGCTGCATTGGCTCACTAAGCCGTCGTTCGGTTGTCCGCTAAATGCAATTGGCCCCATTGCAGTAAAGATCGTATCTGGATCAAGTAAGTTGGTGGTGTTAGATATACCTGTCCATGAATAGAAGCTAATGCCATTGGCAACACTTGGGCCATCAGCACATTTAGTTGCAGGCATACCGAGTAGAAATTTTGCATTAAAGGCTTTCACACCCGGTTGAGACATACTGTAGATCGAAGCTTTAAAATTTGAAGGCAGATTGGACTGCTGGGCGAAGTTAATCACTGGGGTCATTAATGCATCCATAACAGTCGCTAATACGCCATTTAAAATCGGTACGCTCTGTACTAAATCTGCCATAGGTGAACCGTCATTGGTGCCTGCAACTGTACTGACAGAGGCAACCAAATCAGGTCGTACACCAGCAATATATCGAGCCGTAGGGCCACCATGTGAGTGACCAATTAAATTCACTTTAGGTTTGCCAGTAATTGCAATCACTTGTTCAACTTGGTCTAACAGTTGTTCTCCACGAACTTCAATGGATTCCAACGGGGAGATTTGTGTAGCAAAGGCCGTAGCTTTATGGCTTGCCAAATCGGGAAGAACTTGATACCAATAATCTAGACCAAAAACGGCACCGCCTAAGCGATTAAAACCAAACATCCCGTGTACAAAAACTAGGGGGTATTGGGTTTCAGCATAATTGTCGATGACTTTTTTAGTGGTCGCTTGTTGTATACCCAATGCAGCATGCGTTTGGGTCACTGCCATACTTGCAAGGAGCGTGGCGCAGAGCAATTTTCCTTTCATTTTTCATTCCTTTCTTTTTGTTTTGGTTTTCAAACTGTGATTCAGTTCAGTTTGGAAATAGACAAACGCGTCTATTTGAAAATTTTTATTGTCATTAAGGATTATAAAAAAAGGAAAGTAAAATGTGAGAACTAATCGATAGAATGAAAGATATTTTGTAAATTGATTAATGAAAATATCATTAAACCCTGAATTTACAGGGTTTAATGTATAGCTTTACTAAATTATAAACCTTGAAGTTTTAAACGATTGGCATGTTGACGATAAACGGCGACAGGATCTGGTGCGAACAACGCTTTGAGACCAAGCACTTGGTTGACTTCATCTAAATGGTTCCAGTTGTAGTTATCACGAATGGTTTTACCAAATTTGGCACTACAGCGTGATACGAGGCCATCATTGTCTTTTCCGCCATCGATCAGTAATGCGGTCACTTTTAGTGCTGAGTCTAAATCTAAAATATTGGTGATTTGGCCCACACCTGTAAATGAATAGTTATAAATGCCTTTTTCCACGCTATTGCCATCAGCACAATTGGATTTAGGCAAGCCCAGAGGGAATGCGGCATTGTACTTTGCAGAACCCGCTAGCGTTAAACTTGAACCACCTGCCAATGCATCATGAGGGTAAGTCTTTGGATCTAGACCTTGCGCCCAAACGATGGCTTTAGAGACAAAATTCACAGCTCCAACCAAGGGTGCTTCGACAGCGGTGCCTTCAGCTTTTAAAATTAAGTCTGCAACAGGGGAGCCTTGATGAGGTCCTGCAACACTGGTTAATGAAGCCACGACATCTGGGCGAACACCGGCAACATAACGAATCGTTGGTCCACCATGACTATGTCCAATTAAATTCACTTTATCCGCACCTGTGAGTGCTTGGATTTCAAGAACTTGTTGTAGAAGCTGTTCGCCACGCACTTCGGTAGAGTTAAAAGGCGATACGCGAGTTGCCCAAACATTTGCACCATTTCGGGCAAGATCAGGAAGGATTTGATACCAATAGTCGAGTCCAAATGAGTCCGTACCAACGGTAATGAAACCACCCATACCATGGTTGAATACGATTGGATATTTGGTCTTTGCATAGCTGGAACTAGCTTTGGCAGTGACTTGGGTTGCTTGCGATGCAGATACATTACCGATGAATGTAGCTGCAATTAAACCTGCTAAAAATGATCCGTATTTCATGAGCGATCCTCAATGTATTATTGTTTTATGACAATATTTATTGTCATTTCTAATAAAGCAATAAAGACCACCTGTTGCAAATTGAAAGAGATTAACTGTGACGCTAAATGTAACAAAATAAACGATCATGAATTTTCAGATCTATAAAAGTAAATAAGAGGGCCGAAGCCCCCTTATTGCATTTAAACTTCAACGATAAGAATTAAAGTCCTTGCAGTTTTAAACGGTTTGCATGTTGACGGTACAGCGCCACAGGATCTTGTGCAAATAGCCCTGTTAAGCCGAACATCATATTGGCTAAATCGGTATGGTTAAGTTTGTAACTGTCATTAATGACTTTACCGATATAAGCACTACAACGTGCAACCATACCGTCATTGTCTTTATTGCCGTAAGACAATGGTCCGAGTTGCATCAGGATCGTATCGATATCAAGTAGATTTGTGGTTTGCGCAACACCAGTCCATGAATAGTACTGAATGCCTTTGCTGTCGACTTGCTTTAAGTTCTTACTGCAATTTTCTGAAGATGCCAAAACACCGTCAGCTACAGCAGATTTTGCAACCGTACTGTTAAATGCAGCAGAACCTGTTTGTGATAATGATTTCATAGAAGCATCGAAATCAATTTCAAGCTCAGGTTTTGCCTGACCTAAAGCAATCAGTGGGCCGACAATATAATCACCTAAAATATTGAAGGCAGTACGAGAAAGTGAGTTACCTTGAATATCATCCGCTACTTTAGAGCCGTGATAGGTACCTGCAACACCTGTAATAGACGCAATGTACTGTGGTTTTGTTTGAGCAACATACAATACAGTTGGGCCGCCATGAGAGTGACCGATTAAGTTAAGTTTTGGCTTCCCTGTAATAGCCAAAACATCTTCAACTTGTGCAATTAACTGCTCACCACGATGTGCTGTGGTATTTGCAGGAGATAATTGCGCTGCGAATACGGTTGAGCCATTTCGTGCCATATCAGGCAAGATTTGGTACCAATAATCTAGTCCGATGGTGTCAGTGCCGATACGTGACCAACCGAGCCAACCATGCACCATTAAAATTGGATATTTGGTTTTTGCGTAGTCAGATTTTGCCGTTTCCTTCACCTGGAGGACGCTATGCGCAGCTTGAGTGCTTGCCGATATACTCATCGCTAAGCCAGCAACTGCAGCTACAGAGGCCATCTTGGCCGTGTTTACTAAAGATCGCATAAATGTTCCTTGATCTGATGTTGTTTTTATTACTTTTTAATAATGAAAATACTCTCTGTTTTTAAGCAACATCTTTGTGATTGGCCAAGCCATATCTTTGATTTTAGAGAGTTTGAATAGACAAAGATGCCTTGTCATTTTTTCATGCTCGGTTTGAAATTCCATGTCATTTTAGGACATGGACGGCATTGAGGTGATAAGTACATTTATATACATTCGTCTTTTATTTTTGCTATTTATTTTAGTTGTTATCATTTAATAACTTATTGAATTAAATTGTTTAATGCGTACAAACAAAAAAATTGTAAACAAAAAAGGACGTCCAAAGACGTCCTTTTCAGTGCTGAAAGGGAACTAACTTTTGAGTTAAAGTCCCTGTAATTTTAAACGATTGGCATGTTGGCGATAGAGCGCAACTGGGTCAGGTGAAAATAGGCTGCGTAGGCCAAAGATCATATTCACTTCATCTAAGTGGTTGTGATTGTAGTCATCACGGATTACTTGTCCGATGTGGGTGCTACAGCGTCCAACCAAACCGTCATTGTCACGATTTCCATAGGCCAAAGGGGCAAGCTGACTAATCACTGTATCTAGTACATCTAATACATTCGTGGTTTGTGCTGTACCTGTCCATGAGTAGTAATACACACCATTGTCGACTTTGGCACCCGACTGATTACAGTTCGCCGCTAGTGCTGCGGTTGGAAATTTTGCATTAAATTCAGCCGAACCTTTTTCACTGATTGCGGTAAGTGATGCATCAACACTGTTGGGTAGACTCGAGTTGCCTTCAGCCCAAGTAATAATCGGTGCTAAGAGTTGATCACCAAGTACCCCAAAGACTGAATTAATGGTTTTATTCGCTTGGATTTTATCTGCGACTAGAGAGCCACGATAAGTGCCTGCAACCCCAGTCACCGAAGCCACATATTCAGGTTTGATCGCTGCAATGTAGCGAGTTGTCGGTCCACCATGTGAATGACCAATGAGGTTCACTTTGGGTTGGCCGGTCAGAGCAAGAACTTCTTCGACTTGAGAGAGCAATTGCTCACCACGGACTTCTGTCGACTCTAGCGGAGAAACTTGGGCAGCAAAGGTATTGGCCCCATTACGAGCTAAATCTGGCAAAATTTGATAAAAATAATCCATGCCAAAGCTGTCAAAACCAATGCGAGTAAACCCGAACATACCATGGGTAAACACAATCGGATATTTGGTCTTGGCATAGTTTGCCGAGCTGTTGGCGGTGACATGTTGGAGTCCTGCCGCCGCTTGGGATTGTGTGCTGGCGATCACTGCTGATGCAGCGATGATTGCGCATAAAAGAGCTTGTGGTTTTTTCATCATTTCATCCTGAAATTGAGGTTGTTTTTAAATTGTTGTTTGCTGTTATTCTGCGAAAGGTAATTTTCCACCTTGATCATGTACAGATTCAAAGGTACTGACGCGGAGCTGATCTTCCTTGGATTTAAAATGTTGATTACGGAGTTGCTGCACCGCTTGTTGTTTAGCACTGTCACTCATATTGCTTTTCACAATGCTGTCACGCTCTGTGAGGTATTGATTTACGCTAGATTTCCAAGAGCTGCGCTGGCTGTCTAGATTTTCAAGGCGCTGAGTAGCTTCTGGACCCACTAAATTTAACCGCATTTGATGGATTTCTTCGCTTGAACCACCACGGGCTTTAATGTCTGCTGTGAGCTTACGTAAATCTTCAAGTTTATTGATTTGTTCCAGATTTTCTTTCCAATCTTCTGGGAGTTCATCAAACAGGGCTTTTAGTTTTTTGGCTTTTTCTGATTCAGACAGTTTTTTGTCATTTACTACTTCCATGCGATTTAGCGTGTATTCGTGATAAGTATTTTCCTTGCCAAATAAACCTTCAATTTCATAATCAGAAAAGAACTGTTTTCTTAAATTCTGGGTGCTGCTGTAGATCGAGCGATAATATTGTGGTGATTCTTTGTCGTCGCTTGGTGGCTGTAAATGACCTAACTGTTCACGATATTTCATATAACGATCCCACAAATCATAAATTTGGGACAGCGCCGGCTCTTTATGACCTTGTGCAATGTAGGTTTTAAAGTCCTTTTTGATTTGATCAATCGATTTTTCACCATATTGAGTGATGAAATATTCAAAACAATTCCGTGTTTGTTCGTTCACGATCAGACGGTTTGAACCATCCATACTGATTTGACAGTTAACTTCCGTGTCTTGTTGACTTGGACTGAGCAGTGAAGAACCGCTTGTGGCTTGAGCCGTAGCGCTTTCGCCCTGAGCTAAAGGCGTATTTTGTTGTTGAATCGATTGATCTGAAGGATCATTTTGTGATGCTTTTGGCGCCAGCCAAAATATAAATACAGCAACTGCGATAACGACCAAGGCAATGATGAGCCAAAGTTTATTTTTTTGCATATCCCAATGCACCTTTATTCCGTTTTTAATTGTTTTAGAGTTCTAAATGCGAACTCAATATGACATAAAATGCAGATAAAAACATAGAAGAGTTGTAAACGTTAGATGTGGGTTGTTACCATTGCGCTGTTCCTGTATTAGCCAAATTTTGACATGAAAAAAGCCTCTCCTAAGATCCAACGTCGTCCTGTACATGGTGTATTTCTTTTGAATAAGCCATTAGGTATTAGCTCGAATGCAGCCTTACAGAAGGTGCGTTGGTTGTTTCGTGCACAAAAAGCAGGGCATACTGGTGCGCTTGATCCGCTGGCTTCAGGTTTATTGCCGATTTGTTTGGGTGAAGCGACCAAGTTTTCACATTTCTTGCTCGACTCGACCAAGCGTTATCAAACCACGGTCTTTTTAGGACACAGCACCACGACGGGTGATGTGGAAGGTGAAATACTATTAGAGCAAGCTGTTCCAACATTGACTGAAGAAAATATTCAAAATGTCTTGGCGCAATTTGTAGGGGATATTCAACAAATTCCACCGATGTATTCTGCGCTGAAAAAAGAAGGTCGCCCGCTGTACGAGTTGGCGCGTAAAGGCATAGAAATAGAGCGTGAAGCACGTCCAATTTCGATTTATGCCATCGAGTTATTATCATTTAATGAGAATAGTATTACACTCGACATCACCTGTTCCAAAGGCACATATATTCGTGTTTTAGGCGAAGATATTGCCAAAGCATTGGGTACTTTTGGACATTTAACCTATCTACACCGTATTCAAACGGGTCATTTTGATCTTAACCCAAGCTTTACCATTGAATATTTAGAGAGTCTGTCCGAAGCTGAGCGTGAAGCATTATTGCTGCCGGTGTATTCCCCTGTCGATCATTTCTGCAAAGTGCAAGCGCCGGAAGGTCGAGCTGAATATTTTAGTCGTGGAATGGAAAGTAATATTGAGCATGCTGCGGAAGCGCAGGTTTTGGTATTTGATGGGGAACGTTGCTTAGGTCTAGCGGAAATTACCGATCGTAAGCGCTTAGTACCAAAACGTGTATTAAATCTTGAATAGTCATCAACAGCCACTGAAGCCAAATTATGGAAATTGAAATCATCTTAAGCCTCTTATTTTTTGCATTTTTTGCCGGTGCAATTGATGCAGCAGTGGGGGGCGGAGGATTAATTCAAATTCCAGCCATTATGAATGCCATGCCGCACTTATCTCCGGCGACGGTGTTTGGCACCAATAAGTTGTCTTCGATTTTTGGTACAGCGTCAGCTTCCTATTCTTTTTTACGCCAAGTCAAACTCCGTTGGAAATTACTTGCGGTCATTGCAAGCTGTGCATTTGTTGCTTCTTTTGTGGGAGCAGCCTGTGTATCAATGATTCCTAAAGAAGTCTTACGTCCTTTTGTTTTGGTCATGTTGATCGTGATTGCGATCTATACCTTTGCCAAAAAACAATTTGGTCAGATGCATGTACGCCAAGAACTGACCCCTAAAATTCTCGGTCTTGCCGCTCTTGGTAGTCTGGTAATTGGTTTTTATGACGGTATCTTTGGGCCTGGCACGGGCAGTTTCTTTATCTTCTTTTTTATTCGTTATCTACAAGCAGACTTTTTGCATGCCTCTGCTTTGTCAAAAGTCGCCAACTTAACCACCAACCTTGCAGCACTGAGTTTTTTTGCGCCCACTGGCCATGTGTTATTTGCGATAGGCTTAATGATGGCTGTAGCAAATATTTTAGGCTCGATCGTTGGTGTACGTGCGGCAATTAAATACGGTAGTGGCTTTATTCGAATTCTATTTTTGATTTTGGTGAGTATTTTGATTGTACGGTTGGGTTATCAAACCTTTACGGGACAAGCTTAAAACAAATCTTAACAGAGCGTTGCTGAATTCTGTCGCTGAAATGATTAGTATGAAAATAAGCGACTCGTTTGAGTTGTGGATAATAATTAAATTTCATAATACACAATTAGCTAAGCATCAGAGGTCATCACTACAATGAATATATTTGAAGCTTTACGCCAAAGTCATGAAAAGCAACGTGAACTTGCTGAAAAACTCATTCAAACATCAGGGGATACACCTGAGCGTCGAGATTTATTTGAGCTGCTCAAAAATGAGTTATTTGCTCATGCTGTTGGCGAAGATCGTTATTTTTACATCCCGTTAATGATGACTGATTCAGGCTTAAACATCACCCGTCATGCATTGGCGGAACATCATGAGATGGATGAATTATTAGAGCAACTGACGGAAACTGAATTTAGTAATCCAGGTTGGTTGGCAATTGCGAAAAAGTTATCTGAAACGGTACATCATCATTTGCAGGAAGAAGAACATGGCTTTTTTCAGCAAGCGGGTAAAATCTTAGATGAAAAACAAAAGGAAAGTTTAGCCAAACAATATTTGGCAGAATATAAAAAATACAAGAAGGCGGATAAAGACAGTTTGACGGGATAAATATTAGTGAGTTTTGAGGACAAATTCCAAATTAAAAAAGACGGCAGAGGCCGTCTTTTTATTTCAGCGATAAAGATGAAAATTAGTTTGATCCGCTAGTCGTTGTAGTGCGAGAGGAGCGCATTGTCACCCCGACCGAGGCAAGCATAATACACACCAAAGCAAGCCATTGCCCTATATTAATGCGTTCCCCCAATACCACCATACCCGTAATGGCTGCCAAAGCAGGTGAGATACTCGACAATGTGCCATAACTCAGTTTGCTTAGAATCTTCAACGCTTTGAGGTCAAGGGCATAAGGTATGGCTGTAGCTAAAATCGCAATCAACAAGGCTTTAGGCCAATATTGGGTATCGAGTAGGGCGGGTGCATTGTTATATAGTCCAATCGGGAGCAAGGTCAGTGCGGACAGTGTGATGGCAATCGTTAGCGCATGCATACCAATATTTTGGTGTACCACTTTTTGTCCAAAGTAAATATAGAATGCCCAACATAGCCCCGCAGTTAAGGCACACGCCGCACCAATCAGTGAGAAATTACCACTCTGGGCTTGTCCCCAAGGCACCATCAACGCAATCCCTAAGATCGCCAAAAACACCCAAATATAGTCACTACGATTTTTAATAGATAATAATGCCAGACCCAAAGGGCCAATAAACTCGAGTCCTACGGCAATGCCTTGAGGGAGTTTGCCTAGTGACATATAGAACAAGACATTCATGAGGCACAGTGCTGCGCTATAGCAGAGCAGATCGCGCCATTTTAAAAACGACAGCCGTTTTAAAATGTGCCATGAGCGGAACATTAAACAAATAATAATTGAAGCAAAACAGAGTCGTAAAATGGTCACACTGAGTGGATCAAGCACCAAAAATAATTGTTTGGCGAATGATGCACTGATCTGATAGGAAATCATGGAGAGCACCATGAAAACAACAGCGAGAAGTTGTGAATTTGGCATGCGGCACACAGTTGTTGGGCGGTGTTGAGCCCTATTTTTGAGTCAGTACAGTATAGCGGTTAATGCTAACAATTGAGTGAATTTTAACATTTGACCAAATCATGATGGATTTTGAATTTAAATGACTTTGGCTTTTTGCGTGGTATAGGTACACCCAATCGATGCACAGATGATGACAGCAAGGGCTAACCACTGGGTCCACAGCAATTGTTCATTTAAGAAAACAAAACCAGAGAGTGCTGCAATTGCAGGTTCTAGGCTCATGAGCGTTCCGAAACTGAGCGCCGTTAAATTGCGGAGCGCAATCATTTCTAGAGTAAAAGGTAAAGCACTGGCTAGGGTCGCAAGTGCAATAAAGTACAGCAGACTACTTGGCTCAAACGCCTGTACGGGCATACCTGCAAAAAGTGCGATGGGCATCAAAACACACATGCCGACGAACATGCCTAAGCAAACGGTATGATTGCCTGAGACCCCTGATGGTTTTTGACCTGCCACGATATAGAGTGCCCAACACGCACCTGCACCGAGGGCAAGTAAGATCCCAATTGGGTCAAGACGTTGTGCTGCTTGATCAAATGGAAACAGCAAAATTAGGCCTAGAATTGCAAGGCCGACCCAGACGAAGTCGAATTTTCGTCTTGCTGCCAATAATGCAACACTTAAAGGGCCAATAAATTCAAAAGACACGGCAATGCCGAGAGGTAGGCGATCAATGGACAAGTAAAACAGCATATTCATGCCTGCAAGAGCACAGCCATAACTTATAATCGCTGACCATTTGACTTGTTTAAAATTGATTTGCCAAATTTTAAAGATGATCGCCAAGATTAATGCACCGAGCAGTAAACGCATCGCGGACACGGTCAGGATGGGAAACTGACCAAACAGGTATTTGGCGAAAGAACCACTGCTTTGCATACTGATCATTGCAATAAGCAAGATCAGTGGTGCTTGTAGGGCAGGGGTAATTTTAAAATTTGGCATAGACTAAATTTGTTTCGATGACTCGAATAGCGGGAGATTGGCAAAAGCCAGATTTTAAAAGTCTACTACAATAAAAAAACCACAGCCCGAAGGCTGTGGCTTCAGTGTCTAATTAAATTAGAACAATACGCGAACGCGGATGGTACCTTCAACTTCGTGAAGTGTATCCAACGCTTCTTTAGATGCAGTTGCATCAACGTCCATCACAAGATAACCCACATCACCTTTAGTCATTAAAGACTGACCAGAGATGTTGATACCGTGTTCAGCAAACAAGTTGTTGATTTTTGAAAGAACGCCTGGCACGTTTTTGTGGATATGAAGTAAACGGTGTTTGCCTTCAGTCAACGGTAACGCGATTTCTGGGAAGTTCACTGCAGATAAAGTCATACCTTTATCAGAGTAAGCAACGAATTTTTCAGCCACTTCTAGACCGATGTTCGCTTGTGCTTCCATTGTTGAACCACCCACGTGAGGAGTCAAAATCACGTTGTCTAAGCCACGAAGTGGAGAAACGAATTCTTCACCGTTTGCTTTCGGTTCTTTAGGGAATACGTCTACAGCAGCACCAGCAATATGACCAGATTTGATTGCATCAGCAAGATCTTCAATGATGACACATGTACCACGTGCAGCATTGAGGAAGATTGCGCCTTCTTTCATTTGAGCAAATTGATCTTTGCCGAAGAAGTTGCGAGTTGATGGAACGTCTGGAACGTGTAGAGATACGACGTCTGCATTGGCAAGAAGTTCACCCATAGAACCGACTTGACGTGCATTACCCATTGGAAGTTTAGTTACAGCATCGTAATAAATTACGTGCATACCTAAACTTTCAGCAAGTACAGAAAGTTGCGAGCCAATCGAACCGTAACCAACAATACCTAAAGTTTTACCACGAGTTTCAAATGAACCAACTGCAGACTTGTTCCAACCACCACGGTGAGTTGAAGCAGATTTTGCAGGAACACCACGAAGTAATAGAATCGCTTCAGCAAGAACTAATTCAGCAACTGAACGAGTATTTGAGTATGGTGCGTTAAATACTGGAATACCGCGAATCATTGCAGCATTTAAGTTCACTTGGTTTGTACCGATACAGAAACAACCCACAGCAATCAGTTTGTTCGCCGCTTCAAAAACTTCTTCAGTTAATTGAGTACGTGAACGAATACCAATGAAGTGAGCATCTTTAACCGCTTCTTTCAACGCTTCACCCTCAAGCGCAGTTTTACGGTAGTCAATGTTGGTGTATCCAGCAGCATTTAGAGTGTCGATTGCGTTTTGGTGAACGCCTTCTAACAACAAGAAACGAATTTTATCTTTAGGTAAAGAAAGATGTTGGCTCATTACGGCTCCGCTACAAAGGCCAAATTTAGTGCGCATATAATAGCATAGGAAGTCGCCTGATATACATTTCCTTTATGACCGACGTCATGGCTATTTTGGCGAATGATGAGTCAATATTTTTTAGATTTGGTCTAATTAACTTGGTCATATTCCTCGTGACATTTTGAAATCACGTTTTTCTTTGTGTTTTGTCAAAAAAAGCCCAGTTATAGCTTATAATGGTGCCGCTCAAAATCATCATGACCAATTCCCTGACATTTTGATGCGCTCTGTTTCAGGCTTTTTCCCTTGAAATATGCGTTACTGCAGTTTTGACTGAATGAAGTCTGGACCTTTAAAAAAACTTGTTTACTTCTTGCAAGGTCTGAAAACGATGAATGCTCCAGTCGCTTTAACCCCAGAGTTATTGACCCAATTGACCGCTATTGTTGGCGAAAGCCGAATTAAAACCGATGCGGATAGTCTCCAAAATTGGGGTCGTGACCATACTAAGCACTTCGATCCAAACCCGTCGGTCGTCGTTTTCCCTTCAAGCACAGAACAAGTTCAACAAATTGTAAAACTTGCGAACCAATTTAATGTAGCGATCACACCAAGTGGCGGTCGTACAGGTTTGTCTGCGGGTGCTGTGGCTGCTAACGGTGAAATCGTGGTAAGCATGGACAAGATGAACCAAATCTTGGAATTCTTTCCAGCTGACCGTATGGTTCGCGTACAAGCAGGTGTAGTGACTGAACAACTTCAGAACTATGCTGAAGAACAAGGCATGTACTATCCAGTTGATTTTGCATCTTCAGGTTCATCTCAAATTGGCGGCAACATTGGTACCAATGCGGGTGGTATTAAAGTGATTAAATACGGCATGACTCGTAACTGGGTGTTGGGCATGACTGTGGTTACTGGTAAAGGTGACATCCTGCGCTTGAACAAAGGCATGATCAAAAATGCGACTGGTTATGCACTTCAACACTTATTTATTGGTGGTGAAGGTACTTTAGGCCTCGTGACGGAAGCTGAAATCAAACTTGAACGCCAACCCCATGACTTACAAGTATTGGTTCTCGGTGTGCCTGATTTTGATGCGATTATGCCTGTTCTACATGCCTTCCAAAAGAAAATCGACCTGACTGCATTTGAGTTCTTTGGTGAACTTGCGATGCAAAAAGTATTGGACAATGGCCATGTACAACGTCCGTTTGAAACACCATGTCCGTTCTATGTTTTACTTGAGTTTGAAGCACCATTTGAACCGATCATGGATGCGGCAATGGAAATCTTTGAACATTGCATGGAACAAGGTTGGGTACTGGATGGCGTAATGAGCCAAAGCTTAGACCAAGTACATAATTTATGGCGTTTACGTGAAGACATTTCTGAGTCAATCGCACCGTTCACTCCATACAAAAATGACATTTCAGTACTGATTACGCATGTACCTGCATTTATTAAAGAAATTGATGCAATTGTGGAAGCGAACTACCCAGACTTTGAAATTTGCTGGTTCGGTCATATTGGTGACGGTAACTTGCACCTAAATATTTTGAAACCTGCGGATTTAAGTAAAGATGAATTCTTTGCAAAATGCCAAGTGGTGAACAAATACGTATTTGAAACTGTGAAAAAATATGACGGTTCAATTTCTGCAGAACATGGCGTGGGTATGACTAAGAAGCCTTACCTCGATTACACACGTTCAGCAGAAGAAATCGAATATATGAAAGCATTGAAAAAAGTATTCGATCCAAATGCAATTATGAACCCAGGTAAATTGTTCGATCTTTAATTTTTTAAAGACGATTGGAAACGCATCTTCGGATGCGTTTTTTATGGCTATAGCATGCTTTTTAGCCGCCTATGGATGAGAAACAGCACGGTGATTTTGTGGACTGGACTACTTCTTTTACATTGCTTAAATAGTGTTTTGGACAAATGTTCGGCATGATAGGTCTGAATAATAAATTTGAGTTGCTTCTATGTATCGTTTAATTGCTGTGTCTGCATTGTGTGTGGGGATGTTGGCGGGTTGTGCGACAACGCAGAAAATTGTGTCTAAAGTCGGTTCTTCTGCTACGCCACTCGATCAGGTATTAAAAGAACGTCCTGATTTACGTAAAGAGCTGTCGACTGTGGAAATTCGTCAGTACTTTAACCGTGTCGAGTCGCCAAATGCGGGGCAGGTGAAAGTGACGGAAACGGGTTTGATGGACGATTCGGTGAAATCGGTTCGTACCATTTATAGTTTTAGATTGGTGGATGGTGACTGGCAGCGTGTAAATACACAAAAGGAATATCAGTGCCAACGTGGTAAAAATACTAAGACTTTCCAATCGGCGAAGTGTCCTTAAATTATAAAAAGTTAAGGTCTAAATTTCTTATTAAATATTCAGCATGACGGGGTCCTTTCATTTTAAATTCGATGATTGGAGCTCGTATCTACTTTTGTTTCGGCAAAAGTAGCAAAACCATCTTTCATCCGCAAAACTCGTCAAATACCATCTTCAATTGTGTAGGTCGCAGAAACTTTACATATTGAATGTGTCCTGACTCGGACAGTTGCGGATGAGTTTCCGCGTATCTTAATTTTCATCCTAAACATAGAATATTCAATCCTAAAAATTTTCTCGTGAGTTCGTATAGTTTTTAATAATATAAAACCGAATTCAAATCATGATCAGATTTCAAATTTATGATGAAAACCCTAGCCTTCATCCACGTCAATGACTCAGGTTCACCCATTGGTGACTTTGCTCCGGTCACATCAGTATTTTCCCATTATGAATTGGGAAATACGGTCTCGCCTTTTTTACTGCTCGACCATTTAGGGCCTGGGGTGCTGAAACCAACCAAACTGAAAAAAGGCGTGTTAGAGCACCCACATCGAGGCTTTGAAACCGTCACATTGGTGTTTAAAGGTGAACTTGAACATCATGATACGACTGGCGGCGGTGGAGTCATTGGTGAGGGAGATGTACAGTGGATGACTGCTGCTTCAGGCATACAACACGAAGAAGTTTTTAGCCAAGCCTTTGCACAGCGGGGCGGCGCATTTGAAATCTTGCAACTTTGGGTCAACCTGCCTGCCAAAGATAAAATGAATCCTGCACGCTATCAGAGCTTAGCCAAAGCCAGTATTCCTGTAGTGGATTTAGCAGATAATGCAGGTTATGTACGGGTCATTGCAGGGCATTATTTAACAGCCGACGGCCCTGCAGAAACACATACGCCTATGCAAGTATTTGATGTCTTTGTCAGTGCCAATCAAAGCATCATACTACCTGCACAAGAAGGGCATACCACGCTGGTATATTTACGCTCAGGCAAATTGAAATTTACTGAAACAGATGAACCGTTAATTGCACAGCATATGGCAGTCATGTCGAGCCAAGGTGAAAATGTCGAATTGACGGCAGTTGAAGATAGCCACATGTTGTATTTATCGGCGCAGCCTTTAAATGAACCCATCTATGGGCGAGGTTATTTTGTGATGAATCATTTTGCAGAAGTCATGCAAGCCTATGAAGACCTAAAACAAGGTCGCTTTATCCAAAAAGCAGACAATGAAAAACCATAAAAGCGGTAGTTTAAAAAGACCAATACAACGCCAGCAAACACTGTTAAAATAGTCGGACTCAAACCGACAGATCGGTTCGTTGAAGTTCATTTTATCTCTATCTAGCGTCTTGTGAATACGACGCACATATGGCGGATATGCCGCAAATTCATTTTTAAAATTAATATTACAGTGCTCGTCATTGGGCTGAAGTGTCTCTCCCTATTTGTCATTTCAAGCTCGACAGCACACATTTGATATGTAGATAACAATGCAAAACGTACAAACCACAAAATTAAGTCGTGCCACCTTAATGTTTCCCTTAGCACTGGTTTTATTTGAATTTTCTGTCTATATCGGAAACGACTTAGTCCAACCCGCCATGCTTGCGATTACCCAAGAGTTTGGCGTGAGTAGTGCATGGGCACCCTCGTCGATGTCATTTTACTTATTGGGAGGTGCTTGTGTCGCTGCGATTTTAGGACCTTTGTCAGATCGATTAGGCCGTAAAAAAGTCCTGTTGGGTGGTGTGGCATTCTTTAGCTTATGCTGTCTAGCGATATTGCTCACGCATAATATCGAAAGCTTTTTAACGTTGCGTTTTTTACAAGGTTTCGGTTTATCGGTTATTTCTGCCGTGGGCTATGCTGCTGTTCAGGAAACTTTTGAAGAGCGAGATGCCATCAAAGTCATGGCGATCATGGCGAATATTTCACTACTGGCGCCACTGATCGGTCCCGTCCTCGGTGCCTTTATGATTGATCACGTGTCATGGCATTGGGGCTTTATAGGAATTGCATTTCTATCTTTTCTGAGTTGGTTTGGTTTAAAAGCCAAGATGCCGACTCAGCACATCAGCATTCCAAAGCAACCGGTGGGCTATATCATTGATGACTTTAAACAGGTGTTCAAAAACAAACGCTTTTTGGCGTTGACACTGGGCCTACCGATGGTGGCAATGCCACTGATGCTCTGGATTGCGCTATCTCCAGTCATATTGGTGGAGCAGCTTGGACTGAGTAGTATGCAATACGGCATGGCACAGTTTCCTGTTTTGGGCGGGCTGATCATCGGTAATATTGTCCTGATTAAAATCATCGACAAATTGCCTCTAGGTCAGTCTGTGATGATCGGGCTACCGCTGATGTTACTCGGAACGAGCCTCGTGGTGATTGGGACGATGACTGAAAGTTATTTTCTGACATTGCTCATTCTTGGTATGAGTTTGGTCAGTTTTGGTGAAGGGATTAGCTTTTCTGTGCTCTATCGATTTGCCTTAATGTCGTCTGAAATGTCGAAGGGCACAGTGGCTGCGGCAGTGTCTGTAATCATGATGCTGACGTTCTTTGCCGTGATCGAAATTGTTCGCGTGCTGTATGAAAACTTCGGCCTTTGGGCCTATAGTTTGGCAGGCTTTACCCTCATTATCTTGTGGTTCAGCCTACCACGCTTGGTGGTGCGAGATATTATGCGACAACGTAAATTGACGGGTGAATTTTAAATTCGAGTTCATGCCATCATAGAAAAAGCCCAATGCTGTGTAGAACAATATTGGGCTTTTTTATTTGCTGTATACTGTCTTAATTTGATGTTGCAGGTTGTTCTGCATTTTTTAATTTGCGATCGAAAATGAACGGGCCAAAAGGCAAAATTGATGCAATCAGGCCCATTAGAAATACGCTGAGTGACCATTTTTGCTTTTCACAGACCACAAATAGCACCACCAAGAAGGCAATAAACAAGACGCCATGTCCCATACCGACGTATTTGACCAATATTGGATTATCCATCAGGTACTTCATTGGCATAGCAATGAACAACAATAATAAAAAGGAGATGCCTTCGAGTAGGCCCACAAAGCGTAAGGTCTTGATATTCATGCGAAGTTTAAATTCAAAGTGATTTCAGCCTTGAGTGTACCTGAAAGCACAGCAGGAACGAAGCGTTCATGTTGAAATAATTGATTCGCATATTGAATCTAAGTAAATGTTTTTTAAGTTAATTCTGAGTTATCTGCTCGGATTAATCTTCTAGATCCGCTAAGGCGTCTTCAATCGAACCTTGATCAAATTCATAGTTACAGCCGAATAATATCATCGGGCTTTTTCCGGTCATTTCAGACAGGCTCAGTTTGTGATTGATGGCATGTAGATCATCTGTTTCGGCTTCCGTACGTAGGATTTTTTCACCACGGAAAAATGGCATATCGGCAAACATCGGATGTTGTTCAATACCATATTTTTGGGCAAGTTCTTTCACATCGGCTTGGCGATAGATCGCGAATACTGCATTGGAAGACAGGCCAATTTCTTGGGTCGGCATGCCAAAAAATTCAACAGCTTGCGTATTTTTATAGATATAAATAAACGGTTGATGTGGGTCATCATGGCGTTTCCAGCCCAATTGCCCCAGAGCCTTTTCATAATCGAGCAAAGTGTCATGATAAGTGTCGTAATCGGCCTGACATTCCAAAATACGCTTCAAATCTTGTGCTGTCGGTGCTGCAAAAACAGAAGACGCAGCTAAACATGAGGTCGCCACAATCGTAGGTAATATGAGGCGTCTAAAACCTAAACTAAGCATTTTCATCATGAGTCTCGAATGATTTTATTTAATTTCCGCCTGAATCAGCTGTGTTCGAAGCTGAATCAGTTCGGCTAATGTTTCTAATAATAAACTGATTTGCTTGAGCACCAGTTGTAGGTGATTAGACCGCATTTCTTCAGTGCTGAGTGTTTTAATTTCAAAGAGTTTTTGCTGAATTTTCTCAGGGTTAAGCGGTTTTTGCTGAATTAAGACTTCGTCTAAGGTGCTTTGACACCATTGCAGCAGTTCAAGGACTTGTTGGTCTTGTACCTGTTCACGGTGGCTCCCCAATGCCGAAATATAACTGAGCTGACTATGGCTATAGACCAAATAGCGAAAAGCATGTTGAATCAAAGTTTGGTCGGGTTCAGGCTCGGTACTTAAACTAGAAATCATGCTCGACAGTTCAGTTTGAGCATTATGGGCTGAACGACGGGCACGCCGATAAGCAATGCTATTGGTTTTCCCATGGAGATATTGCTCAACTACGGCATCAAAATAATGCAGGGTCGCAGCAGAGCTTTTTTGAATGGTCTTGGAAATATTGCGAAAATCCCAATCTGGCCAGATGACATTCACCGCGAACCATGCAATAAAACAGCCGAGTAGGGTATCAACGATACGCGGTAAAATGACCGCATAACCTGCGCCTTTTAAATTAAAAATCAGCAAGACCATTAAGGTTGCCATGAGGGTCGCCATGGCATATTTTTTGGCACTCAGATAGAAAAAGCATACGCCAAAAATAATCGTTAGCAGCAATTGACCTTCGACACTCGGCACAAAATACAAAATAGGAATGCCAAGTAAGACCCCTAATATGGTTCCTAAAGTCCGCATTTTTAAACGACTTTTGGTCGCAAAATAACGCATCTGACAGACAAATAAACTGGTCAATAATATCCAGTAGCCATTTTTGGCAAAGGGCAGTAGCGAAATGGCGTAGCCCATCGCAAAGACAAAAGCGATGCGAACGGCATGGCGAAATAAGGCAGATTCGGGACTCAAATGCTGTTTCAGTTTAAGCCATAAATCATGCCAGCCATGAATATCGTCATCGAGTAAATTGAGGTTGTCGATATGCTGCTGATAGGCCTGTTGCTGTGAATGATCTAAATCCTGAACATGCGAAAAGCGTTCTTGTACACTGTCCAAATTACTCAAGATCAGCTGTAGGTTTTTCACTTCTATATTTTGCGGATTATTCGCCATCCACTCCTGCAAAGAGGCATGCAAATGTGCCAGTGCTTGCGCGGTAATGGGATCAGGCTGATAGGGCTGTCGATGCAAAATACAATAGGCCAACTGTTGGCAAGCCTGTGCTTGTAATCGAATATTTTTTTGAAAACGAAAAATTAAATCGGTACGGCTAAAATTTTGATGAATTTGTTCGTAGTGTAAATAATTCGCACTGGCCTGTTCGTGAATATCTTGTGCCAAGAAATATAAATTCAGCCAGTAGATGGTGTTTTTATTTGCTCTTGAGGCTTTTAAACGGGTGAGTAAAGAAGCTTTGGTCGTGTTTAAACTCGGGATGACATCACTGTTTTTGAGTGATAATTCATATAGTAAGTGTTCCACATTGTTGACATTATCTGGGTCAAATAAGCGTGCTTTTGCATTCAGTACTTCGGCGATTTGTAAAAAACAACGCGAGAGATTGTCCTGTACGGGGAGGGTGGGTTTAATCAAGTAAAAGAGAATTGAGGTCAGGCCATACCATAAGGCCCCTAGAACAAAGCAGCTGGGTTGAAAATACCAGGTGTCATATTCGCCCAAGCCGAACATGGTATAAATCGATAGTAAAATCGTGCCAAAAGATATCGTGGCATAGCGTTGCCCCAAAGCTCCTAATAAAATAAATCCTGCACTGGACAGTGAAAGATATAAGATAAACAGCAGCTTATAGGGATAGAGAAAATCTAAAATACTACTGACACTAAAGAAGAGTACGCAGACATAGAGCAAATTACGCAGTCGGATGCTGAGTCGGTCGTCAAAGTCCGTGAGCGCGGTGGCAATCGCACCTAAGGTGACGGGCACAATAACACTATGAAAACCGAGAAAATATAATCCGAGCGTGGTGCCACTCAAAACAATACAAATTTGCAGGCAATACATAATGATTGCACTGGATTGAAACTGTTGAAACCAAGAGAGTCGCGTGTTCACAGAGTTATGAAGTATTCGAATGATTTTGTAAATTAGACTGAGCTTTTTTCTGTGAACTGTCAATTTTTATTCAATAGAAAAGCGGACTTAAAGTCCGCTTGTTCAAATCTATGCATAAGGTCGATTATTGAATCACACCACAGGCAATACGGTCACCGCCACCGCCTAGAGGTTTAGGGTCGTCAGAGTAATTATCACCACCAGCATGGATCATGATGGCTAAGCCTTGTACATCCGCCAATTTCAAACGTGGTGCAATTAAATTCACTTTTGCTGTGCCATCGGTTTGAACTTGAAGGATCGGTAAGTCACCCAAGTGACCTGTTAGCGGCGTACCGTGGTTAGGTGCAGCTTTAGGGTTAAAGTGACCACCTGCAGCAAGAGCAGCACCCGCTTTTCCATCTTTTTCAGCTGGGGCACAAGAGCCTTTTTCATGAATATGGAAACCGTGTGGACCCGGAGGAAGCTGGGTTAAATTGGTATGAATAACCAAGCCAGCAGGGCTATCAACCAAGTTAATTTGACCGATGCTTTGACCAATACCTTGAGCAGTCACGGCATTGACCGTCACGGTTTTTGCATTCAGACCTGTTGAAGTCGAGGTAATCACACAGCCTGTAAACATCAGGGCACTGACCGCAGCAAGCGCACCGAATTTAAATAGTGAAGACATGTTTGGCATCCTGTCTGTTTTTATGGAGTTTCAACCATTGAAACAGATGCGGATACAGGATGACAGATAATTTAAGTATTTGATTGTAATATTTGTTTAATGAATTCAAGCCTGAATTAAGGTTGTTCAGGCTTATCATCTATATTGTCTAAGTTATGTGCCAACGTTGCTTTGGGCATCATGACGGCTTCAATTTGGGTTTCATGCAACCATTCACGCCAAATGGCTAACAATACTGCCAAAATCACTGGGCCGATAAATAAACCGACAAGACCGAAACTGGCGATCCCACCCAAAACACCAAACATGATTAATAAGAATGGAATCTGCGTTGCCCCTGAAATCACTAAAGGACGAATCACGTTATCGGCTGTACTCACGATACATACACCCCAAGCCATGACGCCAATGGCTTCAATGGTTTGACCTTGTGAAAATAACCACAACGACACAGCGGTATATGAAATTGGTGGACCAAACGGAATCAGTGCCAACATGAAGGTAATGATGGTTAATAACATCGGGTTAGGCACATCGGCGACAAAATAGCTCACACCGGCAAGTAAAGCTTGGGCAATGGCGGTAAGACCGATGCCATATACTACGGCACGTGTGGTATCCGAGATGGTGGCAAGATAATGATGAATACGAGGCCCAATGACCATTTCGAGGGCTTTACTGACCTGACTTAAAATGGTTTGACCGTCACGATAGAAGAAAAATAAAGACATCACGGCAAAACACAGCTTAAAGATATTTTTACTGACTTCGCCGACCAAAACTTTACCGTAGTTCAAATGCCCCTGAATCCAAATTTGTACCGATTGAATAATACTGTTTGGGTCATTGTTCAGCTCATGCAGGGTACGACTGACTTCTTTACCAATAAACGGCAGTTGGCGAATAAAATCAGGCACATTGACATGACCAGAGAAAACTTGCTTTTGTAATTCAAAATACAAGTTACGGCCTTCATGTTGTAGCAAGAAGATCGCAAAAATCACCGGCAGACCTACCACGAGCACCACCAGTAAGATCATCAGCGCCGCACTTAGATTTGCACGATTGCCACAAAAACGATGCACCGATTGATACAGCGGCCAAGTCATATAGGCAATAATCGCTGCCCAAACAACGGGCACAATAAAGTATTTGAGTACGCTAAAGCTCAAAAAAATCAGGATAAAAAATAATCCGAACAATAAGACTTTTTGTAATGTAGGTGCGAACGTTGGCAATGCGTGCTCTGATTTTTTCATCATGTTGTGTTCAATCTTAACCGAAAAAAAAGCTCCCGAAAACGAGAGCTTGTTAACTTATGGTGAATATCTTTCAGGCTAGATCCTTGCAAGATTGGCCTTTATATCAACAAAATGTGGAATGATGGGTTAGAACCACTCGGCTTCGTCTTCAATAATGGCATTGAGCACAGGTTGCCATTGTTGTTGCATACCGAGGTACAATTTTTGCGTTTTGTCAAAAACCGAAAGACCTTGCATGGCAAGTTGACCATAAGCGGTACGTTCAGAAATCCAAGCAACGGGTTGTTGTTCAACTTTATTGAAAAAATCTTGAATTTCTTTGGAATGAGCAGAATTGGGTTTGACACGATTGGCCAGTAATAGGATTTGGACTTTACCTTTACGAATCCGTTTAATTTCTTGCAAATGCTTTAAAAAACGACGGGTCGAGTCGATGTCGAAGAAAGATGGTTGTAGCGGGGTAACGATGGCGTGAGCTTCACTGACCAACTGATCTGCATGTTCACCCGATAACGCACCCGGAGCATCGATAATTAGATATTCAATCCCTTTCGGCACATCACCAATCGACTTTTCATGACGCCAATCTAGGCTCTGAATTGGGGCGGCAGTCTCTGGGCGCTGTTTGAGCCATTGACGTGCAGACTTTTGATTGTCAGCATCTGCCAAGGCCACTTTATAACCTTTTTGCGCAAGTGCAGAGGCTAAACTGATTGCTGTGATGGTTTTGCCACAACCACCTTTTTGATTGGCAATTAATATCGTTTTCATCGACCTAAATAGATTTTATTCTGCTCATCCCTAGCATATCATTGTTTAATGCGGGGAATATGACAAAGAACCAAAGTCTAAGTTTTTTCTATACGTTTCGCTGTAATATATTAAAAAGATTAGGAATTTTAAATGTCTGTCTGGATGGCCATGCTCATTGGCGCGTGTATTGGGATTGTACTGACCACCTTAATTTTAAGTGGCAGTCGCAATGGAAGGATTAAGGCAGAATACGAGCAATATATTGCAGAACTAGAATTGGAACATCAGCAGGCCTTGGCCCATGCACAAAAACGCAGTGTAAATACCAGTCGTGCTGTTTTAAAAGGCAAAATGGCCGAACAAATGGCGCCGATCATGCCTGAATTTCAGTATTTACCTAGCGATGCAAAGTTTCTCGGTGACCCGATCGATTATGTGGTTTTTGATGGCTATACCGACTTTCGTGATGGTGATGGACTCGCTGAAGACATCGAAGTGGTGCTGATTGATATTAAAAGTGGTGGCGCACGTTTGACCAAAGGGCAACAAGCGATTGCTCAAGCCATTGCCGAAGGGCGAGTACGTTTTGAAACCATCCGAATTGATTTTGAGCATATTTAAGCTCGCGTGACTCAGCCTCAGAACCGTCGAAAAGTAATAAGGACAGAATATCCACATGGAAAAACTCTTAGCGACTGCAGCCGTTTTTGCGCTCATGCTGTGGATATGGTCTGAATATTTTCGTGCCATTCCACATTTAGAGCAAACTGGTGTGCTGAAAAATTTTCAGGTCACACCGACTCAGGCATTTTCCGGTGAATATTTGCTGTTGGATAAACGCTACTACAGTGCCAGTAGTCGTACATTACATCCGGCAGCACCGACCGTGGTGGGTGGCTTTCAAGACTTGGCCTATGTCAGCAATATTGATTTGCTACTGGGTTCAGGCGCAAATGATTTCCAGTCTTTAAAATATCATCTTGAATGGTCGCAGCAGAACCGCTGTTTTAACGTACAAGCGAAAAATGTACCCTCGACACAAGTTGAACAGCTCAAGTCTGAATTGCAAAATGTCAGTGTGATTGCTCAATCCGAAGACGTTGCAAATCGTATTCGTCGTTTAAAATCAGGGGATCGTGTGGAGATTTTGGGTGCATGGGTGGATGTACATTCCATCAAAACAGGGAAGTCGTATCACACCTATAATGTGTTGAATAAAAAGCCCTGTCATATCCTAAAAATTAATGCCATTCGATTAATCAAAGACTAGGTATTTTTATCTAGATTTGATTGTGCTTAAACATGGCCTTGGAAGCTTTAACTCAACTTCCGTGCGCGGGCGAGCAACATGCGCTGTCCAATTTTTGGAATGCCTTCAGCATCAAAATACTGCGTTTCAAAACATTCAAACTGGGCATCTTCAAGCAACTTTTGCATATTACGATCCAGATGACAGCCATCCGCGACTTTCTTTTGAATGGGCGTGAGTAAATGCTGTAACTGCTTAATTTTTCGATTTTCATTGTGTTGTACATGCTCAACCAAATGAAATGTCCCTGTTGGTTTAAGGACACGGTAGATTTCTTCAAGCGCAGTTTTAATATCGGCAATGCTGCATAAGGTCCATGTACTCACGACATGATCTAGACTTTCATCTGCAAAGGGTAATTTTTCAGCACCAGCTAAAATATGCTGTACCTCAAAAGGTGCTGCATGTACACGTTCAGCAGCTAAATGAAAAATATCGGGATTGGGCTCAAGGGCAAAAACCGTATCGACATTTTGATAAAACGCTAAATTCAAACCTGTACCAAAGCCAATTTCGAGCACCTCACCAGATACGGCTAACAGGAGTTCGCGTCGTTTATCCATCAAGCTTGGTACTTGCATGACTTGATTTAAAAGATGCGGAAAAATGTGTTGTTGATAAAATTTATAAATCATAGCGAGTATTGTTGTTGGCTTTTTTTAAAGTGTAAATCATGTCTTTTTAATTTTAAATCATGTGCTAGGGCGTGGATATGGGCCAATTGACTGAATAACAGCATTTTGTTACCAAGTTCATAAGGTTTATGCAGACTGTGTGCGTAATATAGAGTTACAACTAGTAAAAACGACATTCATCACGCTCAACCTACGGGATTTTAAGCTCATGTTCAGGTTGGGGCATTATGTATAGATGAAGTCGGCTCAATTGCAGAATGAAAATTGAGTAATGTGAAGTATTACAGGGTAAGAGGATAACGCGATGATCAAGCGAATTGCATTAAGTACTGTGCTTGCAGGCTTTTTATTGAATGTCGGTGTCCAAGCGTCTTCAGATTATAATATTGCCAAAGGCTTAGCACCTGTTGCCAAAGGCCAGTCAATTTCTACCTTGAAAGAATTTAAAGGTGATTTCCGAATTTTAGGTTCAAAAACCTATCAAACAGATGAACAAGCAAAATTTTCTCCGATTGATTATGCGGTCAGTTGGGGCTTATTTGCAGAGCCAGAAATTGCTCGTACGATTTCAGTCAATCAATATGACCGTTTCTTAAACTGGAAAATGGATCGTGTTCCTGTACCGCAAAAGCAAGCGATGATGATGGTGTCGAATATGCACATCATTCCTGCAAACCCGCAAATTGCTAAACAAATTACTCAAGTAAAACGTGGCGATCTTGTGCGTTTAAAAGGGGATTTGGTTGAGGTGAAAGACAAAGATTTGGTTTGGACTTCATCTTTGACCCCAACAGATACGGGTGATGGGGCTTGTGAAGTTTTTCGTGTCAGTTCGATTCAGTGGATTGAAAAAGTCAAAGGCTAAACTTCGATTACATCGAGATCGTATTGAAATCGGTGTGCATTAGATTCAAGGTAAAATAATTTGATGATGAAAATGACGATAAAGAAACAGCTTATTTTGAGTCTAATGTTGGCGAGTGGTTTGGCGCTTGGTGGATGTACCAGTATGAGTTCAACTGTAGATGGGAAAACCCATGTATTTACTGAACAGCAAAGTTGTCCGACCTTGCTTGAGATGGATCGTGGACAGACTTTGGAAGTACTGTTAAACGAAAATCCAAGTACCGGATATGTATGGTCTTTGGCTGAGCAACCGAAACTTTTTAAAGTTGAAGAAGTGTTTCAGTCAGCTCAACAACAAGCTGCTGCGGATACGACACCAGTACTAGGCGCAGGCGGTCAAAAAACTTATCGTTTTACCGCAACGACTGCGGGTGAAGAATTACTACATTTGAAGCATGCACGAGCTTGGGAAAAAACCGCGATGGCTGAATGGACTTGCAGAGTTCGAGTATCTTGATTTGAACCACTGATGAAAAGATAAAAAAGCCAGTATTTATACTGGCTTTTTTATGGCAGACGAACTGATTTAGAACGTCCACGTATGCATTATTTCGCGCTGAGCGCTTGACCGTCAAATTGAATACCTTCCCAACCATTTTGCATAAATTGGCGAATGTTTTGGTGGTCAGTTGCGTCTGGTGTTGCCAATACAGCAGCATAATGTTCAGCAAAAAGACTTAAGGTTTCAGCTTGGTTTAGACCATTCAATTGGGCAAAAGAAAATACTTTGGCACTGCCTTGGTTTTCAGTCGCTGCATTGGCTTGTTTGCCATTGGTAAAAGCGGTTGGTGTGTGGTTATAACGCGCTTCAATAAATGCAATCACATCTGAAAATTTCGCAGTCCCTGCTTGAAGTTGATCTAATAATTCCTGAGCCATAATGTCCTCTTTCAATAAAAAATACCGCAAAGTGTTGCAGACTATAGCAAGCTTTGCCCCAAACATTTAACACTATTTGCGTAAATTAAATGCGTGTATATTGAAGGGCGACCTTAGGCAGTCTGTTGCCTAAATTGTAGATACCAATGATGTTGAAGTAGGACAACTATGAACTGGCTTTTGGTCGCATGTGGCGGCGCAATTGGAGCAACACTTCGCTATGCAGCAGGACTGTTATTGGCCAAGCCAACAGTACTCTTTCCATGGGCTACATGGTGGGTGAATATTTTAGGTTGCTTTTGTGCAGGTGTGTTGTTTGCATTTAGCCAAAAATATCCCGTTCTACAAAATGAAGCACGCTTATTGCTTATGGTCGGGATCTTAGGTGGCTTTACCACATTTTCCAGTTTCGGCTTAGAAACCTTTCAACTGCTCAGACAAGGGCAAAGTGGGCTGGCATTTAGTTATGCCATTTCCAGTGTGGTGATTGGTGTCATCGTATTGGGGCTGGGATATTACTTATTTCATTCGATTTTAAAAATAGATGTTTAAAACAACGCTTGAAAACCACAAAATTTCAGACATAAAAAAAAGAAGCTCAGGCTGGAGGAGGGGAACCCTGAACTTCTTTAATGTTTTAATTTTAAAAGAAAAAACTTAATCTAAACTGAACTTATTGTGAGCGTTTGAAACGCGCAAAGCGTTTATTAAAGTTCGCAATACGTCCTTCGTTATTCACTTGACGTTGTTCACCTGTATAAAAAGGATGTGATGCACTTGAAATATCGAGTGTCACATAGGGAGAGGTCTTGCCTTCAAACTCTTTGGTTTGATTGGTGCTTAAGGTACTGCCAATCACAAAAAAGGCATTGGCATTGGTGTCATGAAAGAGCACTTCACGGTATTCGGGATGGATGTTGGCACGCATTCTTCTGTTCCTTAAATTTATTGATTAAAGAAATGTTATAACATAACAATTAAAAATGCAAATATTGCCCGAAATTCATCGGGCAATCATCAGCACTTTACGCTCCCTTAAGCGCTAGGTGGGACCAACTCATCAAAGAGATCATTGAGATTGTCATTCACTTTCAAATGAATCAAATTCCAATAATGCCCTGAAACAGTCCGGTTCACCATCAGGGTGTCTGGCGACGGTTTAAACACATCCCAGTATTTAAGAGATGGCTTAATTAATTCTACCCCGTCATGGTGTGCTGAGTTTTCAGCAAAGTCGTATTGTGTGGTCAGTGGACGCATCAGCACTTCTAGCCATTGTTCATACAACTCCGCAGGAAATTTACCGAGTTCATTGAGGGAATGTAGGGCATCGAGTTGCTGTTCCATCAGTGGAATATCGTGCTTGCGTGCAGCATTGATCAATTGCTTAAAGTGCGACACGATTTCAGGAGATAGGGTTTTCACACCGCCGTAGTCATATACGATGACTGAACCATCTTCACGAAAGGCGAAGTTGCCCGGATGCGGGTCACAGTGGAAACGTTTAAGGAAGAAAATTTCACGGCCTATAGCACGGAATAAGCGTCTTCCCAAGGCATTTCGGGTTTCTTGTGACCACGTACTGGCAGTTTCTATACTGTCGCCAAGCTCTAGACTTAGAGTCAAAATATGACGTGAAGAATAATCTTTATAGACCTGTGGAATAATGATTTTGTCATCCAGCGCACTATGAAAAGCACGGGCTACATCTAAGTTTTGCGCTTCAATTTCATAGTTCAATTCGTTGTCTAAACTGTCCTGAATTTCACGAAATAGCTTGTCTTGTAACTTCCGATCAATTTTCAATACGCCCATCAAACGAAGTGCAAGGCGAACTTGTTTTAAGTCACTTTCACAGGCTTCTTCGACACCCGGATATTGCACTTTCACCACCACCTGCTGACCATTAGGTAACACGGCTTTATGCACCTGCCCAATGGATGCAGCGGCAAAAGGTTGTTCTTCAAAACTTTTAAAAATCTGCGCGAGGGGCTTGCCGAGTTCTTGTTCTACTTGGGCCTTAATTTCAGCAAAAGGCATGGCTGGCGCTTGGCGTTGTAATTTACTAATGGCTTTTGCGACTTCAGGTGGAAAAATGTCTTTGTACTGCGAGGCAATTTGTCCGACTTTCATCACCGCACCTTTCATTTCACCCAAAGTGTCTGCAATTTGCAGACCGATGTCCTGAAAAAGTTTACTGCGAGATGCATTTTTCTGTTCTTCATCGGCAGTGATATTGCGGATGGAATTGGAAACGGTTTTAGTAGCAATGCTTGCCGTCATACTGGCAAGTTTCATAAAGCGACGACCCGGTGTGCTAGCCGTTTTTGCCATGTGATGTTCCTCAAGATCATCATTTATTATCTAATACCGATCATAGGCGACAAAACACAAACTGCCTACTTTAAATTGTTAAGACTTTATTTGCATTGATAAAATGATGGGCAAAAATGTAAATACTGAAAATAATTCAGGCAAATTTAAGCCACGTGCTGAATGGTTTAAAATATCGCGTCGCTAGAAGAGAACTGAACGATGAAAGTGTATCGCTATTTAACCGGTAAAGATGATGTCAATTTCTGTGCCCGTGTGACCAAAGCTTTAAATGAAGGCTATGAATTGTATGGATCACCGACCATGAGTTTTAATGGGACAGAGGTGATTGTCGGGCAGGCGATCGTGAAAGACGTAGAGGACGACAGCCAAGTGCCACAAGGTTTAAAAAATGCCATCGAGGCGCTTAATTAGTTGGTTTTGGTGCTTTGCTTGCTTCACTGATGTTATGCATGTAAAAGTATTTACGCATTTAAAAAAAGATTTTCAATTCTATTCTGTAGAGTCTTTCATCCAGGGATTGAATAAAGGGATTAGCCTTCAGCTGGAGGTACTCTTACGAAACGTTGTTTCTCATTCGGCAAAATGAGAAGCGTGCTTCGCAAGGAAACCATCTTGCGGTGCAATGCACCTCACCGACAAAACTCGTTCGCTAGCGTCTAATTATTTAAAGTATCGCAAAAACATTTTTGATTAGAACTAGTCCTGTCTCAAACAATTGCAGATGACTTTTTCGTGTATCGTTCTTTTTTTGAATCAAATTGAGCAACTGATGTCACTCCGTAACATCAGTTGCTTCAGTTTTTTCCAGTTCTAAATGTGGACTGAGATATTTGATGCATTGATTATGGTGTAAATTTTCATTCAAGGTGATGAGGTTTTGCGTCACGATAAAATCCTGATCATCCGCAGAGGCAAACTTTTGATTGGCCTTGATGAAGTCCTGATAGGTATATGCCATACCAGACTGCTGACAACTTAACTTTAAACGTGCGGTATATGAGTCTGCTTGTTGTTCATGATAAAAGCGAAAGGCTGTCCAAAGTGCTTGATTGATGTAATCAAATTCGGGTTGTGATTGGACTTTGATGGGTGCGTGATATAAAGGAAATTCATGTCGGTTGATCGTTTGTTCAGCTTGTAGTGACATGGAAAAGCCTAAGCTCAGACAGAGACTGATCGAGCGAAATACATGGGACATGTTTATTTTCCTCTTCTTCGTGCTTTTTATTTATGGCGTTGCTATGCAGCGTGTTAATTTGCATTAATCTTCTGCATAGCCTAGCCGTCTTTTTTGAGTAACTTTTTAGATGATTTTTAAGGGCTTATCCCGCTTGAGCTAAACGCTTATTCATCATAAATAAACGTGTAAGTAGCAGTATACAGGCGACAGTCAGACCCACAATTAGGCCAATCCAAACGCCTGCAGCACCAGTCGTGGTGAAGCGTGCAAGATAGATCCCGACAGGGAAGGCAATGATCCAATACGCGATCATGGTGATCCACATCGGCCCTTTAGTGTCTTGCATACCGCGTAAACACCCTGCGGCACTGACTTGCCATGCGTCCATCAACTGATAGGCAATCGCGAACAAGACCAAATATACTGCAAGCTGAGTCACATCATAGTGATTGGTATACAGTGACACAATTTCATTACGTAAAAGCCAAAGCAGCAACATGGTAATCAGGGCAAATACCGTCCCTGTCAACATACCGACTTTTTGGACTTTTCGCATCGCTAGCCAGTTCTTCTCCCCATAATAGGTACCGACCCGAATGGTCAGCGCAATCGCTAGTGACATGGGAATCATAAACAATTGCGAGGTAATCGAAATGGCGACTTGATGCGCGGCAATGGTGACTTCGCCTAAAGGACTCAAAACAATAGCGGCTGTACTAAAAATACTGACTTCAAAGAAAATGGCTAAGCCAATGGGAAAGCCAAGTTTTAAGATACGTTTGATCCATTCACTGTTCATTTTTTCAAAAGCAGCGAAAGGTTGGGTTTTTTGATAGGCCGATCCTTTGAAAACGTACATCGCCAAAGCAAAGAACATTAACCATTGCAAAATCGCGGTGGCAAAACCACATCCTGCAGAACCTAATTCGGGGACTGGGCCTAAACCATACATAAAAATAAAGTTCAGTGGAATTAACACCAATAAGGCCAGCAGACTCAGCACAGTGACTGGACGCGGATGCCCCAATGCTTCTGAGTAACCACGTAAAGCTGCGTACATGGTGACAGCAGGCATACCTAAACTAATGGCGTGTAAGAATAAGCTCGCCTTCGGAAGTAATACTTCAGGGACACCCAATAACGGTAAAAGCAGCGGCATAGTTTGTAAGACTAATGCGGCAATGATCCCTAAAAATAATGCGACCCACAAAGACTGACGGGCGATGGTGGCAATTTTTTCAGGCGTGCGAGCACCATTGGCTTCTGCCACTAATGGAGTGGTTGCAATCATAATGCCGCTGAACAGCAGCATGACCGGTATCCATAAACCGACCCCGACCGCAATGGCTGCAAGGTCATTGGCGGACATGTGTCCAGCCATGATGGTATCAATGAGACCAAATCCCGCTTGCGCAAACTGCGTGATCAATATCGGGATCATTAAATGAAACAGTTGTTTTAATTCATACTTGCTGCTTGTTACAGCCGTGACAGTAGACACAGAATGTACTCATTTCTTGTGAGGTGCTTAGGAATGAGGTCTTAGCGTTGGAAAGTGAGAAGCACACCAATAAAAATCACCACGCCACCCAATAAGCGTTGCCAGTTAATCGGGGTTTTTTCAGTGCCGAGCAAGCCAAAATGGTCAAATACCATCGACATTAAGATCTGTCCAAAAATAATCAGACCGGAGAGGGATAAAAAACCCAGTTTCGGTGCGGTATAAATACTGATACTGATGGCATAAACACCCAAACATCCCCCCAGCCATAAATACCAAGGGATTTGAGCAAAACTTGCAAAGTCCGGTTTTTCGGCCGATTGAAAAAACACCATAAAGGCGAGGACTATTGTACCAATCAAAAAAGAAAAAAGGGCAGCTTGCAGCGGTGAATATAAATATTCACGCAATTGGCTGTTGATCGCTGTTTGAATGGTCATAGCGATACCAACACCCATCGCGAGCGGCAGTAAGTACAATAAATGGCTGCTTATTTTCATCTTCTAATCATCTAATTCTTCTTAAATTTATTAGTCTACTGTATTGTGGATGAGATTTCATAAGCGCTCTGATGCAGTCATGTTAAAATGCGCTTACTTCTTTTTTTCCTTTTGAGCATTTTCCTTGGTTGAATTAAATCCTGCAGTTGTTCCGTTATCTTTATACATTCACATGCCGTGGTGTGTGCGCAAATGTCCATACTGTGACTTTAATTCGCATGCAGTGCCGAATGGTGAATTGTCTTTAGACTTAGAACAAGAATATTTACAGGCGTTGGTTGAAGACTTTAAAACCCAAGTCGATTTTGCTCAGGGTCGCCTGATTCATAGTGTATTTATTGGTGGGGGTACACCATCGCTCATTTCATCCAAAGGCTATCAATGGTTATTTGCTCAACTCAAAGCGTTAGTGCCATTTGAAGCGGACTGTGAAATCACCTTGGAAGCCAATCCCGGTACGGTTGAGCACGATCCTTTTGCCGGTTATTTAGAGGCAGGGATCAATCGTTTATCCATTGGGGTGCAAAGTTTTAATACTGAGCAGCTGAAAAAACTGGGGCGGATTCACTCGAATGATGATGCGATTTCTGCCATTCAGCATGCACGGGAAGCAGGTTTTGAACGGGTGAATGTCGATTTGATGCATGGCCTGCCTGAACAAACCATTGAGCAAGCGCTTTTGGATTTGAAATTGGCTGTGGAAAATGGCGCAACGCATGTGTCGTGGTATCAGTTGACGATTGAGCCGAATACGGTCTTTTTCCGCACCCAGCCGATTCTGCCTGTCGATGATGTGCTTGAAGAGATTCAAGCACAGGGCGAAGCCTATTTAACAGCACAAGGCTTTATCAATTATGAAGTGTCGGCATGGCGTAAAGAAAAGCCGTCTGCACATAATTTAAATTACTGGCAGTTTGGCGATTATTTGGCGATTGGTGCAGGCGCACATGGCAAAGTGACCCAGCCTGATGGGGTGTATCGTTTCCAAAAAACCCGCCTGCCAAAAGACTATTTAGCCAAAGTCCCAGCGGAGAATCTTCAGTTTAAACGCATTGAGTCAGAAGATATGCCTTTTGAATTTATGATGAATGCTTTACGGCTAAATCATGGTGTAGATGCAAGTTTGTATACGCAGAGAACGGGTGAGAGTTTAGCGCCAATCTCTGAATTATTGGCTTCATTACGTCAGCGTCAATTGATGGTGAATGATCCTGCGCGTTTGTCTTGTACTGAACAGGGGCATATCTTTTTAAACTCAGTGTTGGAAGAGTTTTTGTAATGAATGCTATTGAAAAATTGTTTTTTTAATTTAAAAAGCACGTAAATTTTTATATTTCTAATGTAGTTTGCGTCCAATTTGTAAAATTAGACCTGTAATAATCCAATACATATTACAAGAAGGACTATCCTAAAAATGAAATATATTTTAAGTGCTGCAGTATTCAGTTTAGCTTTGATTGGTTGTGCAGATAAAAAGGCTACAGTAGAAAACACGGTATCAACTGAACCAGCGTCAGCAACTACTCCGTCGAATGACATTGCTATTGCTCAGGACGAGCAAGTTATTCATTTTACTGGGCCGCAAGATCTGACGATTGAGCTAAAAACCAAAGATAATTTTGAAACTGCACAATTGACGGATAATTCTGATCGGGTTTATGAGTTGAAACGAGCGGTTTCTGGAAGTGGTGTACGACTTGCCAATGAACAAGGCGTTTCTATTCATTTTAAAAACTTTAATGGTGTGAATGAAGGGACAGTTGAGTTGGTGAAAGATAAACCCATAGAGATCAAAGAATTTATTGCTGATAAAGCAAAGTAAAGATTAAAAAAGACCGCATTCGCGGTCTTTTTTTGAGTTTAACTTAACGATGTTTCGGTGGCATAGGGGGTAATTTATGCTGCGGTACAGGTTTGTGTTGATTGGCTTTAAATGCTGTGGCCTTATGGTTTTGTTTGGCAAATTTCGCATGAGCTTGTTGATGTTCTTTGTTCACCATGTGGGGCCCAGCAGATTTGTGATGTGTTGCTTTAGGTGGCACAGGTTTTTTATCAAAGTGTGCAGCAGGTGGTGGATTTTTATGATCGAATGCATGCGCTGCCATTGCAGACATTGTCGCAGTTGTTGCAATCAGACCAATCATCAATGAAGACATCAATTTTTTCATGGTTACGCTCTCTATGAATCAATGAAGTCATCATAGGGGGAGGCAGTGGAGAAGATATGAAGTTGTATGAGATACAAATGTAAAGCTAAAATTATGGAGTAAAATTTACTTTAAGTATTTAATATTTATTAAATAAAATTATGTTTTAGCGATAAGGTGTTCTATTTTTGTTGAAAAATACAACAATATTTCTCCATATAAAGTCCATCGTTATACATTGTTGTTACCTCATGAAGAAATTAAGAATACTACTCGTAATTCCTATAGATCAAAATTAAAAGAGAAGACAAAAAAGACCGCCGAAGCGGTCTTTTTATAGAGTCATTTAACTCGGTTTAAAGCTTAGTAGTCAAAGCTAAAGTGTTCAGGAGCCAAAGAAGTCATGGTCTTCGATGGGTTAACCATTGCTTCAGCGTGACCTTGTGAGCGTGGTAATAGACGTTCAAAGTAGAAGTCAGCCACTTTGATTTTTGCTTTATAGAACTCAGGAACTTCTGCACCATTGCCTTCTGCTAATTTTTCAGAAGCAACCGCAGCTTGTTGTGCCCAGAAGTAAGCCATCATCACGTAACCAGAGAACATCAAGAAATCGACAGAAGCAGAAGACACGATGTCACGGTCTTTACGTGCTGCAAGCATGATACGAACAGTTAAAGCATTCCACTGTGCGCAAAGCTTGGTTAAGTCCCACGCAAAACGACGCATATATTTATTACGAGCATGTTGACCACAGAACTTCAAGATTTCAGCTGTATAGTCACGGATCACTTTACCTTTAGAAGTAAGTAGAACTTTACGGCCAATCAGGTCTAGTGCTTGAACGCCAGTTGTACCTTCGTAAAGGGTAGAGATACGTGAGTCACGAACGATTTGTTCCATGCCCCATTCTTTAATATAACCATGACCGCCGTATACTTGCATACCGTGGTTCGCAGCTTCATAACCCAATTCAGTCAAGAAACCTTTAAGAATCGGGGTGTAGAAACCTAAGTGGTCATCATGTGCTTCAAACGCTGCTGTATCACCGCGGGTTAGAGCATCAGTCATTTTATCCGCAATTTGAGCCGCATAGTAAATCATTGAACGGCCGCCTTCAGCGATCGCTTTTTGAGTTAAAAGCATACGACGTACGTCTGCATGGTGAATAATCGCATCGGCTACTTTTTCAGGATCTTTTTTACCTGAAAGTGCGCGCATAGACATACGTTCTTTGGCATATGGAAGAGCGCCTTGGAATGCCAATTCCGCATGTGCAATGCCTTGGATCGCTGTACCAATACGTGCAGTGTTCATAAAGGTGAACATTGCGTGTAGGCCTTTGTGTTTTTCACCGATCAAGTAACCAATGGCATTGTCAAAGTTCAACACAGCTGTTGCTGAAGCACGGATCCCCATTTTGTGTTCAATCGAACCACAAGTCACTGGGTTGCGTTCGCCCACTGAACCGTCTGCTTTCACAAGGAATTTTGGAACGATGAACAATGAAATCCCTTTAGTACCTGCAGGAGCATCTGGAAGACGAGCAAGTACGATATGCACGATGTTATCTGTTAAATCATGCTCACCCGCAGAGATGAAGATTTTTGTACCAGAAATTGCATAGCTACCGTCAGCTTGAGGTTCCGCTTTGGTTTTTACCTGACCTAAGTCGGTACCGCATTGAGGTTCAGTTAAGCACATGGTGCCTGACCAAGTTCCAGCAACAAGGTTCGGTAAATATTGGTTTTTCTGTTCTTCTGAACCAAATTGAAGAATGGTGTTGATACAACCTACGCTGAGACCTGGATACATTTGGAATGACCAGTTCGCTGTACCCATCATTTCAGATTTGATGAGATTCAACGACTGTGGCAAGTTTTGACCGCCGAATTCTTCAGGGAAAGACAGACCTTGCCAGCCACCCTGTACAAATTGGTCATAGGCTTCTTTAAACCCTTTTGGTGTTTTCACATCACCATTTTCAAAATGACAGCCTTCTTCATCACCCGTTTGGTTTAAAGGTGAAAGGATGTTTTCACAAAAATCCGCTGCACCTTCTAAAATCATGTCGACAGTGTCTGCATCAGCAGCTTCACCATTAGACAAAGTTTTGTAGTGTGCTGGGTAATCGAGCACTTCATTCATTAAGAAACGAATATCGTGTAAAGGCGCTTTATATGCAGGCATAGTCTTAATCCTAATATCTAAATTTTTTTGGATTATCTGTATTGATGATTTGATTATTCATAATTTCATCCAAAAAACATTGATGAATACGCCCTTAAAAAATGTCAGAAAGGCGAATTGTAATATTTAACCAACATGTGAAAAGTAAACTTCTGATAGACTGGGTGTTGATCTTTTGATCATTTTTTTCTTTTAATAAATCATAAAGAACTTAGGTCTTTCGTACAATTATGCGATTAAAATATATAACACTTTGTTTACTGGGTTTGAGCATTACTGGGTGTGCTCAACATGTCATAAAAACCAATTCAACGGAGCAGTCTCTCGGGCAACAAGCCACTCAAGGCTTAAACGCAATGTTTGAAAATGCCAGTTATGACATGAAAGGGCAATTTTCAATTCAGACCGATATTCAGTTCGATGAAAAAAAGCCTGAAACCAAGTCAAAACCTGCGATAAGCACACAGCCAGAGCTGGATCCTAAACTTAAAAAACAACTGGATCAGTTGATTAAAACCCAAAATATTCCATTTAGCCAAAAAGAAAAGAAACAGCTCTATCAAGCGATTGCCAATGAATCGATCCCACCATCAGCGCGTTATAGCGATGAAGAGGATGGCGTTTCTCCGCAATCTAAAATTGCTCAATCACTGCTGAATGTGTTGAATGATTTACAGTTTAGCTATAGCGGTTCAGTACATTTTAGAGAAAAACTTGCTGCCTTAACCTTGCAATTGAGTTATCAAAAACCGACTTTGCAGGTCAATGCACAGTTGCCGATGATCATTGATTTTAATCAACATAAATTTTATACCAACTACTTTGCGTTCATGCCGTTTATGGTAAATCGTGAAAGCCAAAGCAGCTTGGCTTATGTGGATTTTTCAAAACATAAAGACACGATTGCTCAGTACGATTTGAAAAAATTTGCTGACTATTTAAAACAAATGAATGCATTGCCTTATGTCTTGGCAGAGCCGAATCAAGTGCAAAATATTGCTTTAACACGTGATGAAAAAAATGCAGGGCTGACTAAAAAAATCCGCTATGTGGGTGATCTTAATGCGCTATACACCCAGCTTGAACTTTTCGATTTTGTGAATGCCAACTATTACACCACGCAAATCAAAGGTCAGCGTAATAGTGACGCCGAGCAAGATGAATCTGTGGACGCTGCTGTGCATCACAGTGCTTCCGAAGAGGCGATGGCTGCGGCTGAAGCGGCGGGAGGGACTGCAGTAGCGGCAGCAGTTGAGGATGAAGACTTTGATGAGGCTTATGCATCTGTAGAACGTGTGAATGAGCTGCTCAATGCGAAAATGCATGGCCTGATGTATCACCAACATGAAACGGAAGAAGAACAAACGTCTTCTGCCGCTGAATCTGCTGAATACGCGATTGATACTGCAAGTGCATATGCGGAGGCGACCGCGGGTGATGACGAAGAAACCTATAGTTCGGATACTGAAGTAACCGAAGCTTATGCGGCTTCAGAAGAAGATGATGAAACAGCGAATTTATCTGAGGAAGTCTGTCAGGCCTTGATGAACACCAAACAGGTGCCGATTGGTAAAGTCACACTGTGTCAGGATTATCAAGATGTTCGGGTGATACCGCTGCAAGAAGATTCTGTACCATCGGCCTCTGCTGCGGACGCATCCAATACAGATTCAGAGATTTCGGATGCTGTTGAGCAATTAAAACCAGTATTCCAGCAATATCAAAGTGAACAACTTATCGATGTAAAACAATTCCAGCAATTATGGCAAAAGCATCAAGCTGAAATTGCGCAGGTGCTGAATACACAGGATAAATCATCTTCGAATGTCGTGATGGATGTAGGCTTAGATCATAAAGGCCGAGTCCAAGTAATGGACTATCAATTGGACTTTAATGAGCCACGTTTAGGTCAATTAAAGCTGAAAAGTAGCAACCAAATTTTGAATTATGGCAATGCGACTAAAATTGATCGTCAAGCCATGAAACAGGCAAAATCCATTGAGGAAGTCAGTAAAGATTCACTCTTTGAAAATATGTTGAAAGGCCTGCTTGCGCCAATCACGGGAAATGATCCTCTGCTTGTTGAAGCAGAAACTGCATCGGTTGATGATGTCCGTGCTGCAAATGAAGAAATCGAACTTCCTGAATATCTAAGTACTGTGGCTTTGCAAAGTTATAAGCGCCATCAATCTGAAGTGAAAGCCTATCAAGCGGCATTTGTCGTGGCATTTGCTAACTATCGCGCTCAGTATGTGCGTTATTACTCGGCCAATGATTTGAATGAAATTGCAGAAGTTTATGCATATCGATTTGTTGATGGCTTAAAAGAGCCAACAGGCAATGCGCTGAAACGTTTAAATCAATTACGTGATAAGCATGCTTTGCATCGCTATCAAGACTTTGATGACTTAGGTTCTTCAGTCAATCATTATGTGCAGTCGGGGATTGGTGAGTACAAAGCTCAGGTTGAGTGGAAACAATTGCAAAAAACCTATAAGACTGATCAGGCGATTTTTGCACATTTATATCAACAAAACTTTTTAGCTAGCTATGAACTGGAAGGAACTGAAAAAGCGCATTTGGTGAAAGCATCAAAAATCTATGCGCAAGCCTTTGCTGATGATATCAAAGGAAAATTATCAGAAGCGTCATTGCAAGGCCTAGCAGCAGAACACGAAGAGTTGTTCAGCCAATCGGCTTATTATGAGACCTATAAGGCGATACAAAAACACAAGAACTAAGTTGGATCAAAAAAAGAACCTCAATTGAGGTTCTTTTTTTAGGTGTTTCGACTGCTTTGAAAGTAAATTGAGCAAATCATTTTGAATTATAGAAAGTCTTTTAGATCAGGTTTGACGCCATTCCAAATGGAAAAAGATTCAATCGCTTGACCAACCAACATGCCAAAACCTTCTGAGGTTGGAACGTGGCGTGCTTTGGCTTGATCCAAAAATGTCGATGGTTTGCCATAGGCCATTTCATAGGCGTGCGTGAATTGTAAAGCTTCAGGCAAAATTAGCGGATCACCCGTTAAGCTGGCCGATGTGGCATTAATCACCAGATCAAATTGACCAGCTAAGTCGGTGAGGGCAATGGCTGCAAGTTCGGCATTCGGTACGGCAGTTTTTAAGTCAGCGACCAATTGTTCAGCACGTGCTAAAGTCCGGTTGGCAATGACGATTTTTTTCGCACCTGCCTGAACCAATGGATAAATCACGCCACGTGTTGCGCCACCTGCACCAATGATTAAAATATCCGTATTTTTGAGCGACCAGTCTAAGGCATGAATGGCATTCACCAAGCCTTGACCATCAGTATTATCACCGTGTAATTGACCATCTTGCATCCATAATGTATTGACCGCACCTGCAATTTTGGCACGTTCAGTAAGGACGGCACATTGTGCATAGGCTTGTTCTTTAAATGGAACAGTAACATTCATACCGATGCCACCTTCGGCAAAGAAGGATTCGATACTGTGCTGAAAACCATCGAGTGGCGCAAGTCGTTTGCTGTACTGAATGTCGAGGCCTGTTTTTTCAGCGAAGGCATGATGAAGTTCAGGTGAGCGTGATTGTTCAATCGGGTTGCCAATCACTGCAAATTGTTTGCTCATTGCACAGCGTCCATGTAGATGTGAAAGAGCAGACAATATACGCCAAATGTGATGATGGCTAAAGTTCGGGCAGTCTTAAAATCGTGAAATAAAGGAGGAAAATTAAGGATTACAAATATCTAAGACGCTTTGAATCAAGATGCTGGCAGCACTGATGACTAAACCAATCAAGGCAACCACCATGAAGCCAATAGCCAAATTGTCATTCAAAGACGTTTCGGAAAAAATATTAGTACTGATAGCGCTGATCAGCACAACAGCAAAGCTCCAAAACACCAAGGCAGTAAGACTGACTGCTTTTTTATTGAGTGTTTGATGTGTCATGTGCGTTGTACTCCGTACAAGAAAGTTACAGCCATGAGTTTATTGACACATTGTGCAATGACATAGCGTAAAGCTGTTTAAAAGATGTGTCATTGTTGAGCAATATGATTACAAAGTAAATGCTTAAAAAATTTATTTATGCATCAAGATATTACCTAGAAATATAAATACTTTAATTAAAAGGCAATGAAAAGCCCCTGATGGACAGAGGCAAATACATGTCTATCTATTTTATTTCAATATATTAAGCCAATCATGCGGTTTTAAATAAAAGTCGGTGAGCTTTTTCTCGGCAGAATTTTCTTCCCATTCAGGACGATACGACCAGCCCGCCAAAGGTGGCATACTTACTAAAATGGATTCAATACGCCCACCAGTTTGTAAACCAAATAAGGTGCCACGGTCATACACTAGGTTATATTCAACGTAACGACCACGACGGTAAAGTTGGAAGTCTCGTTGTACTTCGGTATAGGCTTTGTCTTGGTTTCTTTGGAAGATCGGTAAAATTGCCTCTAAATAACCATTACCCACGGCCTGCATATATTTGAAACAGGTTTCAAAGTCCCATTGGTTGAGATCATCAAAGAATAAACCACCCACACCACGTTGTTCATCACGGTGTTTGAGATAAAAATAGTCATCACACCATTTCTTATGTTCATCATAGAGTGTATCGCTAAATGGGGCACAAAGATCATGGGCAGTTTGATGCCAAGACAAGACATCTTCATCATTTGGATAAAATGGAGTGAGGTCAAAACCACCGCCAAACCACCAAATCGGATCTTGGCCTTCTTTTTCGGCGACAAATAAACGCACATTGGCATGTGAGGTTGGGACGTTGGGGTTTTTCGGGTGAATTACCAACGACACGCCCATGGCTTGTGCTTTTGCACCTGCAATAGCGGGATGGCGTTCAGTCGCAGAGGCGGGTAATTTTGAAATATTGATGTGCGAGAACATCACACCGCCTTTTTCAATCACCGTTCCATTTTGAAGAACACGTGAGCGACCACCACCACCTTCAGGGCGTTCCCAGTCATCGATCGCAAATTCGGCACTTCCGCCACCAGCACGTTCTTGCTGTTCCAATGCGGCACAAATCCGTGCCTGTAAATCGCGAAGGAATTCATCTACACGTTGAATATCGGCTGAAGTTGGATTCTGCATGGTGACCTTTATTAAAATAATTTAAAGATAAGTGTCATCAAAGCATAAATTACGTGAAAACTTAAGGCATTTTTCCCGATACTCAGCATCGGCTCTTTACTTTAAATCTGGAAATCTAGTGATTAAACCAAAAGATCATGCAAAGTTAGCAGCAATTGCTCAGACTCAAATTGGGCTTATTCCGACAAATTTGCTAGGTTGAATTCACTTCTGAAGCTCAGCACAATAATCATCAGGTAGATTTAAATTGAATCTCATTGATTGAAATGGTGCATCGATGTCTCAGCAGGCGAATTCTTTAATTCAAAAATACAATGTACCAGGTCCACGCTATACCAGTTATCCAACCGTGCCGTATTGGGAGGAAGCTGAGTTTTCATTGCAACAGTGGAAACAGGGATTGAAGCGTTCATTTGATGAGACCAATCACAGCGAAGGCATCAGTCTGTACATCCATCTACCATTTTGTGAAAGCTTATGTACGTTTTGTGGTTGCCATAAAAAAGTCACAAAAAAACATGAGATGGAGCTGCCTTATATTCAGGCGGTGCTGAAAGAATGGGACTTATATTGTCAACTCTTGGTTGATCGGCCAATAATTAAAGAAATTCATTTGGGCGGTGGAACGCCTACTTTCTTTTCTCCTGAGCATCTCACCCAGTTGATTCAAGGCATTCTAGTGCATGCTGATATTGCCGATACACATGAATTTAGCTTTGAAGGGCATCCGAACAATACCACACGTGAGCATTTACAAGCTTTGTATGATGTTGGTTTTCGACGCGTAAGTTATGGAGTGCAGGATTATAATGAGAAGGTGCAAAAAGCCATCCACCGTATTCAGCCCTTTGCACATGTTGAACAAGTGACACAGTGGGCACGTGATATTGGCTATACCTCTATTTCGCATGACTTGGTTTTTGGTTTGCCATTTCAGGATTTAAACGACGTGTTGCATACCATTGAACAGACCAATCGTTTGATGCCAGATCGTCTAGCCTTTTATAGCTATGCACATGTACCATGGATTAAGGGCAATGGTCAGCGTGGTTTTAAAGATGCCGATGTCCCGAAAGATGATTTAAAGCGTCAATGCTATGAAGAAGGTAAAAAACAGCTACTGGCGCAGGGCTATCATGAAATTGGGATGGATCATTTTGCATTAACCCAAGATCCGATGTATCAAGCTTTTCAGCAGGGCAGTTTGCACCGTAATTTTATGGGCTATACCGCATCGAAAACCCAACTGATGATTGGTCTCGGCTTATCTTCGATCAGTGATAGTTGGTACAGCTTTGCACAAAATGAAAAGAAAATTGAAGACTATTATGCACGTTTAGAGCAAAACCAAATTCCTGTTTATCGAGGTCATGTGCTGACTGAAGAAGACTTGATTATCCGTAAACATATTCTGAATTTGATGTGTACATTCCATACTTCGTGGGCAAATACAGACATGCAATTTCCAGAAATTGATGAAGTGGTTGCACAATTAACAGAAATGCAGGCGGATGAATTATTAGAGTTGGGTGATCAGAGCATCCAAATTACCGAAAAAGGCAAACCTTTTGTACGTAATATCTGCATGGCTTTTGACTTAAGGTTAAAACGCCGTGTGCCGGAAAATCGTATTTTTTCGATGACGATTTGAATTTCCCCTAACCCCTCTTTAAATAAAGAGGGGAAAGCCTCCCTTTACAAAAGGGAGGTTTGGAGGGATTTATAGATGGAGAATTTAAAGGACTTTTAAAAATCGTCCTTTTGATACATATGCGACATACGATCATGTTTGGTTTTTAAATATTGTTCGTTAAAGGGATTTAAACCCACAGTCAGCGGAACACGATCAACGACATTCACACCTTGCTCTTGGAGCGCTTCAATTTTTAATGGGTTATTAGTAATGAGACGCACAGCCGTAATGTTGAGATGATTCAACATGATAGGGCACATATCATAACGACGTGCATCGGCAGGAAGATCCAATAATAAATTGGCATCCACTGTGTCATGGCCTTGGTCTTGTAGGGCGTAAGCACGGATTTTATTGGTTAAACCAATACCGCGACCTTCTTGACGTAAATATAAAATCACCCCTTGACCCGCTTCATTAATTAATTTTTGGGTGGCTTGAAGTTGTGGGCCGCAGTCACATTTGAGTGAAGCGAAGGCATCACCTGTCAGGCATTCGGAGTGGATACGAACTAAAACAGGTTCAGTGGGAGCTTGTTCTAGTCCTTTAGAGAGTGCGACGTGTTCTTCACCGGTTTCAGGATCCTGAAAAACCGTAATATTGAATTCACCAAAAGCGGTCGGTAATCTTGACGTTGCGACAAATTCTATAGGCACTGCTTAACCCGTTTATTCGATTATAAATTGGCTAAAGTATAGCGTAATGCTTGGACATTGGTAGAATTGCAACGACGAATTTATGCAGAACATTTTCTTTTTTGTATAAAGCGAACGATAATAGTTGATAAATAGGAAGATTATTCAGGATAATCTGACTCATTCAAAATCTCCCCAACGAGATCATTGCTAAAAATTACATCGCTACAAGTTTGGCTGATTGTAAGGTGATACAATTCGACGATATGATCGAGTTACCCATTTAGACCGAGCTTAGGAATTTGCCAGGCTTTAGAAGGCTTTGCCACATTATGCTGTATAAAGAAATACCATTTCAACGCCCTGTAACACCGTTGCTGGATACGATTAACCATCCTCAACAACTTCGTTTACTCGAGCGCAGCCAATTAGAGCAAGTGGCGGATGAGTTACGTCAATTTATTTTGTATGCGGCCGGACAAAGTGGTGGGCATTTTGGTGCCAATCTTGGGGTGATCGAATTAACCGTGGCATTGCATTACTGTTTTGATACGCCACGTGATCGTCTGATTTGGGATGTGGGTCATCAAGCCTATCCGCATAAAGCCTTAACTGGTCGTCGTGAACAATTAGTGACGATTCGTGCCAAAGATGGTTTGGCTGCGTTTCCTGCCCGTGAAGAATCTGAATTTGACACCTTCGGTGTAGGCCATTCATCAACCGCGATTTCTGCTGGTCTTGGGATGTCATTGGCACGTCGCTTCAAGCAAGATCCCTGTCATGTGGTTGCAATCGTGGGTGATGGCGCGATGACAGCGGGCATGGCTTTTGAAGCCATGAACGATGCGGTGGCACACAATGCTGACCTCATGGTGGTATTGAACGACAACGATATGTCGATCTCATGCAGTACAGGTGGTTTTGCTAAGCATTTGGCTGCGATTTGGGAAAGTGGTCAATCGGTGAATATTTCTGAAAATGGCGAAGCTTATATTCAACCTCATCCTGAATGGGCGTATAACTCACGCCTACATTGTGCTGCGACCGATGCTGCAGATAATCTATTTAAAGCCATTGGTTTTGACTACTTTGGTCCTTTTGATGGGCACGATGTTGAACAATTAACACATGTGTTTGAAGCCTTAAAAAAACGCAAAGGCCCACGTTTAGTGCATGTCTATACCAAAAAAGGTAAAGGCTTTGCACCTGCCGAAGCAGATCAAATTAAATACCATGCCATCAGTAAACTGAATGCACCTGCTGCTGTGGCAACTGCACCGAAATATTCAGATGTTTTTGGTCAGTGGTTATGTGATGAAGCTGCACAGGATGATCGTTTATTAGCGATTACTCCTGCGATGTGTGAAGGCTCAGGCATGGTGCAATTTGCAAAGCAGTTCCCTGAGCGTTTTTTTGATGTTGCTATTGCAGAACAACATGCGGTGACTTTGGCTGCGGGTATGGCCTGTGAAGGGGTAAAACCGGTTGTTGCAATCTATTCAACCTTCTTACAACGTGGTTATGATCAACTGATTCATGACGTCGCTTTGCAAAATCTTGATGTGACATTTGGTATCGACCGTGCAGGTTTGGTTGGTGAAGATGGTCCAACGCATGCCGGTGCTTATGATTATGCCTTTATGCGTACTGTGCCAAACATGGTGATCATGGCGCCGAAAGACGAAAATGAATGTCGTCAAATGTTGCATACGGCTTATTTGTATAAAGGCCCAGCGGCAGTACGTTACCCACGAGGTAATGGACTAGGTGTTGAGATTCAGCAAGAGATGACCGAGCTTGAAATTGGCCGTGGTGAAGTTCTTGCAAACTTCAATGTTCAGCAAGATGCAACAATTTCGATTTTAGCATTTGGTAGCCGTGTTCAGGCAGCGGTTGAGGCGGCTGAAGTATTGGCTGAAAAACTGGATGTTGCAGTTCGTGTGCTAAATATGCGTTTTGTAAAACCATTAGATACACAGTTGATCGATCAAATCGCGGCAAGCACGCAACTATTTGTGACAGTTGAAGAGCATGCAGTGATGGCGGGTGCGGGTAGTGCGGTAAATGAATATTTAGCGCAGGCTAGTATTGTTAAACCGATGCTGAATTTAGGTTTGTCAGATGAATTTATGCATCAGGCGACACATGCTCAAATGCTACAACAAGCTGGACTAGATGCTGAAGGCATTATCACTTCTGTGACACAAAGCTGGATAAAGCATAAGTCAACTGTAGTTTGCTGAATTTCTAATTTTTAGAAACATTTTTTCCCTAAAAGCCCTTATATTTGATAAGATATAAGGGCTTTTATGCATTATTCTTTATCAGTATCTTCAAATTTGTAGTGGGTGTTCAATGGAACCTATGGTGGTTATGGCTGCGCGTGCGGCTCAATTAGTTGGTCAAGAGCTTTTAAAAGCGCATCAAAATCGTCATAAACTCGATCTACAAGTCGAAGAAAAAGGAATTGATGGACCAGTAACGCGTGTAGACCGTTATTTGGAACAATTGACTATCGATACCCTACGTAAAAGCTATAAAAATCACAGTTTCCTAGGCGAAGAGTTTGGTCTTCAAGAAGGTAAAGGTCATGACGCTGATTGGTGTTGGATCATCGACCCACTTGATGGCACATTAAACTTCGTTAATGGTGTTCCACATTTCTGCATCTCTATCGCAGTTCAACATAAAGGTGTAACTCAGCACGGTGTTATTTATGACCCTGTGAAAGATGAGTTGTTCTCTGCAAGCCGTGGTCGCGGTGCGATGATGAACCAACGCCGTATTCGTGTAAATGTAAAAGACAGCTTAGAAAACACTTTCCTTTCAGTGGGTCATGCGTATCGTAAAATTCGTAATGGCGAAGTGGTTTCTTATGCGAAAAACCATTTCAACTCATTGTTAAATGTGACTGAAGCCGGTGCTCAATACCGTCGTTCAGGTTCTGCTGCTCTTGATCTAGCATATGTTGCTGCAGGTCGTTTCGATGGTTATTTCGAACTTGGTTTGAAACCATGGGACATCGCTGCGGGTGAACTTATTGTAAAAGAAGCGGGTGGTACTGTGGTTGATGCTCGTGGTGGTAACGACTCAATGGACAATGGTCAAGTACTTGCATGTTCTATGAAAATGCTTAAACCACTTATGCAAGCTGTTGTTCCAGCTTGGGGTGAAGCAGCTAAATAATAGAACACTTAGTTCGAGTTTATTGACAGAATAATGAAATAAAGCCCTCTTTATGAGGGCTTTATTTTTGTCTAATCGGTCAAAAATAAAGGCTTAAACACCTATAATTTAAAGCTTCTTACAAAAAATATTCTGAAGTTGACTAAAACAGGTGACATTTAAAAACTTTCTGCTATAATCCCCGCACGCACTAAATTTCGTTCATTACCTGAACATTCTCTTCTATCATTGTGTATGCGCGTTCCGGTCCAAAGAGAGGACGATATTTCGCGCCCCACCCAATCGCTAAGCGATTCCTTCAGGTTGCGGCTGTAATCATGTGTGCGTTATACACATCGTCGTTCTCGGATCGCCGCTGATTCTATATTTTCAGCGTTTTTTGCTGTGCCGCTTTTTGCCGATGTCCATCTGAATTTATATTTTTAATGGAGCACCCATTTTTGGGGTGAAATACTCTATGAGCAAAACTTTTGCTGATTTTCCTTTACATGAGTCGTTACAACTAGCATTACAAGGTCTAGGTTTTACTACTCCGACTCCAGTGCAAGAACAATCAATTCCAGCTGCATTAGAAGGTAAAGACCTTCTTGTATCAAGCCAAACTGGTTCTGGTAAAACTGCTGCATTCTTACTCCCAACTGTGAATGCTTTGGCTGGTCAAGACACTTTGATGTCTTTCAAAGAGCGCATGAAAGCGGTAACTGCACCGTCTATTCTTGTACTTTGCCCTACACGTGAATTGGCTCAACAGGTGAGCCAAGACGCAATTGCTTTAGTACGTCATATGAAAGGTGTTCGTATTGCTGCAATTATGGGTGGTATGCCTTTCGGTAAACAAATTCAACAGCTTAAAGGTGCACAAGTTGTCGTAGCGACTCCAGGTCGTTTACTTGACTTGGTTAACCGTCGTCAAATTAAACTAGACAACGTTGATGCGTTAATCGTTGACGAAGCTGACCGTATGCTTGACTTAGGTTTCTCTGAAGACCTAGAAGCGATCAGCGACTTGGCTGCTAACCGTAAACAAACATTAATGTTCTCTGCAACATTTGCGCCGCGTATCATTACACTTGCAGAACGCATGATGAATGATCCACAGCGTATTGCGATTGAAACTGGTCACTCTACAAATACTGACATTACTCAGACTCTTCATTGGACTGACGGTTTCGAACACAAGAAAAAACTTTTGACTCACTGGTTATCTGATGAGTCTGTAGATCAAGCAGTTGTATTCGCATCTACTCAAGAAGATACAGATATGTTGGCTGAAGAACTTGCAGAAGCAGGTCACTCAGTTGTCGCTCTTCACGGTGCAATGCCACAAACTGTACGTAACCGTCGTTTACGCAGCATTCGTGAAGGTCGTGCAAAAATCTTAGTTGCGACTGACGTTGCTGCACGTGGTCTAGACGTACCAACAATTTCTCACGTAATTAACTTCGGTCTTCCAATGAAGAACGAAGACTATGTACACCGTATCGGTCGTACAGGTCGTGCGGGCCGTACTGGTAACGCGATTACTTTAGCGACTTACCGTGAACGCGGTAAAATCCGTGCTTTAGAAGACTTCTTAGATGCACGTTTAAATGTATCTGAAATTGAAGGTCTTGAGCCATCTCCACCTCCTGCACGCGGTAGCCGTGATGGTGGTCGTGGTCGTCGTGATGGCGGTCGCGGTGGTCGTGGTGGTTTCGGTGGCGGTCGTCGTTTTGAAGGTGAGTCAAACTTCAAACGTCGTGAAGGCAACCGTGATGGCGAACGTCGTTCATTCGGTGGCGAAGATCGTCCACGTCGCGAATACAACAACGATCGTCCACGTCGTGAAGGCGGTTTCGAAGATCGTCCACGTCGCGAATTTAACAACGATCGTCCACGTCGTGAAGGCGGTTTCGAAGATCGTCCACGTCGTGAATTTAACAACGATCGTCCACGTCGTGAAGGCGGTTTTGAAGATCGTCCACGTCGCGAATTTAACAGCGATCGTCCACGTCGTGAAGGTGGTTTTGACCGTCGTTCTAACGATGACAACCGTGGTAACCGTGTAGATTACAAACCAGCTCGTGAAGGTTATGGCGATCGTCCAAAACGTTCATTTGGTGAAGATCGTCCACGTCGTGAATTCAACGGTGACCGTCCTCAACGTTCATTTGGTGAAGATCGTCCAAAACGTTTCGGCGATGACCGTCCAAAACGTTTCGGTGATGATAAACCACGTGGTGAACGCACTTTCGGTGAAGACCGTCCACGTCGTAAATTCAATGACTAATTGAATTTCGAAAGAAATATCGAAAAAACCGGTGGAAACACCGGTTTTTTTTATGGATTTAAATTAGCTTTTTAATCAGAAAAATGTATACTTGATCAAACTTTATGTGTTTAATGATAATTAATATGAACGGAAACGCGTTGGCAAATATGCGTACAGTGATGATCGAGGTACTTATGCCTTATATCGGTTTGACACTCTTATTGTGTAATATCGTTTACTATATATACAATTATTTTAACTAAATTCTTCTATTGGGTTGAAAACACCCTCTATAAAATCGCATTAATAATAAAAAACAATTTACCTGATGGAATGCAGAGATATGCGCTCATGCAATGGTAACATTTTAAACTTCAATCCTTTATAGTATGCATGCTGAAAAAAATGCAGGAAAATCCTCAGCTATGAATAATCAAACGTCTTCTCAGACTCAGGCACTGATCGAAGTGAAAAACCTGAGTTTTAAGCGAGGAGAGCGCGTCATTTATGACAATGTCAGTTTAAAAATTCGTCGTGGTCAGATCACTGCAATTATGGGTCCATCTGGTACAGGTAAAACGACTTTACTACGTTTAATTGGTGGTCAATTGACTCCCGATAATGGAGAGGTGTTGCTTGATGGGCAAAACATTGCACAAATGTCACGTCAGGAGCTCTTCACTGCGCGTGCACGTATGGGGATGTTGTTCCAGAGCGGCGCATTATTTACGGATATGTCGGTATACGAAAACGTAGCCTTTCCAATTCGTGCGCATACCAAGTTGCCAGAGCATTTGATTGCTGAAATTGTGGCGTTGAAATTAGAGTCTGTTGGTTTACGTGGTGCAGAACAAATGATGCCCTCTGAACTTTCAGGTGGTATGAATCGTCGTGTGGCTTTGGCTCGTGCTATTGCACTCGATCCTGAGTTAATCATGTATGACGAACCCTTTGCAGGGCAAGACCCGATTGTGATGGGGGTTTTAACTCGTTTGATTCGTTCGCTACGTGAAGCTTTAGATTTAACCACGATTATTGTCTCGCATGATGTGGCTGAAACATTATCAATTGCAGATTACATCTATGTGGTGGCTGAAGGGAAAGTGCAGGGCGAGGGAACGCCTGAGCAGTTAAAAGCACATGCCTCGCCGTTTGTGAAGCAGTTCTTGACGGGTTCGGTAGAAGGTCCGGTCGATTATCAATTCAGTCATCAGCCCTATTTAAATCATGAGGTTCGTTCATGAATGCTATTGCCGCATTAGGTAGACGCGTCATTGAACGTGTTCGAGGAATCGGCGTAGCAACCATTATGTTGCTGCAGATTCTTTTTTCCATGCCGACTTTACTTGGCGTGAAATTGTTTATTTATCAGATGTACCGTGTTGGTGTGCTTTCATTACTGATTATTGTGGTATCTGGCTTATTTATTGGCTCGGTACTGGGTTTGCAAATGTATAGCATTCTGTCGACCTTTGGTAGTGAAGCAATGCTCGGTACCGCCGTTGCACTGACGTTACTGCGTGAACTTGCACCTGTGGTGGCGGCTTTACTCTTTGCAGGTCGTGCAGGCTCTGCTTTGACGGCTGAAATTGGTTTGATGAAAGCCACTGAGCAGTTGTCGAGTATGGAAATGATCGGGGTCGATCCATTAAAACGAGTGATCTCGCCTCGACTTTGGGCCGGTATTTTTAGCTTGCCAATGTTGTCGGTGATTTTCGCTGCGGTCGGCATCATGGGCGGTAAATTGGTGGGTGTTGATTTTCTGGGTGCAGATGAAGGCTCTTATTGGAGTGGCATCGAGAACAGTGTGCAATTCTTTAAAGACGTCTTTAATGGCACCATCATCAAAAGTTTTGTTTTTGCATTAATTTGTACTTGGATTGCGGTCTATCAGGGTTATGCCTGTGTCCCAACTTCAGAAGGTATTGCAACGTCGACCACACGTACTGTCGTGTATTCTTCGTTGTGTGTTTTAGGTTCAGATTTCGTGTTGACTGCGGTCATGTTCGGAGGTATTTAATGAAATCACGTACGAGTGAACTGGCCGTCGGTTTTTTTGTCATTCTGTTTGCTATCGCTATTTTCTTCTTGGCGATGCGTGTGAGTGGTTTGGTCGGCAATAACATCGAAGACAGTTATGAATTGACCGCGACATTTGAAAATGTAAACGGGATTAAACCCCGTGCCAAAGTCACCTTAAGTGGTGTCAAAGTTGGTCAAGTGGAATCATTGAAACTCGATCCTGTGACGCGCTTAGTGACAGCACATCTGATTATGGATGGCTCATTAACCTCTTATAACGCAGAACAGTTAAAAGAAGTGCAAAAGAATGCACTCGAAGAACTGCGTTACACATCAGACTATGAAGCAGCAACACCTGCGAAACAAAAAGAAATGGAACAGCAACTGATTGCTAACATGAAATCCATCACCAATATCGATGAAGATGCTTACATTATGGTGGCAACCAATGGTTTATTGGGCGAGAAATATTTGAAAATTGTACCGGGTGGTGGTGTCAACTTCTTAAAACGTGGTGACCAAATTGGTAATACCCAAGGTACGATGGAAATCGAAGATTTGGTGTCTAAATTTGTGACCGGTGGTGCAGGGAACAAATCTGACAACACAGCAGATGCTGAACAAAAAACAGAAGCTGCTGACACAACAACGGCAGACGAACCTGCATTTGTTGAATAATTTTTAGGAGAAATTAAGTGAACACATTGTTAAAACATACGCTTACAGCAAGTATCTTATCAACTATGATGGCAGGTACAGCTTTTGCTGCTCCAAGCGAAGCACCACCTGCATTTGTAAAAAAAGTGGCTGATGGCCTCATTACACGTTTAAAAGCAGACCACGCAAAACTACAAAATAACCCTGCGGCTGTGAAAACGATTGTTCGTCAAAACTTAGACCCGTATATCGATTCACAAGCGTTCACACGTATCGTGATGGGTACGTATGCAACGAATCAATACAGCTCAGCGGCTCAACGTGCGCAGTTTGAACGTAACTTCCGTGCAACACTGATCGAAAACTATGGTTCAGCTTTTGCCAAGTTTAGTAACCAAACATATAGTATGCGTCCATATAAAGCATCGAACAGTAAGAACCCTGTTGTAACGATTGATTTCCATAACAACGGTGAAAAAATTCCAGTTTCTTTCCAGTTGGCGGATAAAGGTTCACAATGGAAAATCCGTAATATCAATGTTTCGGGTATTGACCTAGGCTTACAATTCCGTAATCAGTTTGCGGCGACTGTAAAACGTAATGGCGGTAACATTGATAAAGCAATTGCGAACTTCAAACCTGATGCTGATGCAGCATTAGACAAGAAAAAATAAAATAGGTGATGTGTGATTAAACTTCATCAACAAGAATTGATGGTTTCAGGCAAAATCGATTACAACAATGCCGAATTGTATTATCAAGACGGCTTGAAATTGATTCAACAACAGCAAGCTTTTCCCTTAGTGGTCAATCTTGCTGAGCTTGAGCATGGCAGTACTTTGGCTTTAGCTGTTTTGGTCCGTTGGTTACGTCAAACGCCAAAAGCGCAAGGTTTACAGTTTAAAGCAGTCCCTGAAAAAATGATGAAGATTATTCAAGCCTGTCATCTTGAGCATGACTTGCAATTGATCTAAATAAAAAAAGCACCATAAGGTGCTTTTTTTATTTTAGCGGGATAAGAAACTCTCGCAAGTCTACGCAATAGGAACGGATTAAATCCATTTCTTCCAGCGGAAGTACATCAATGGGCCAATAAAGAATGCCACGATGATTAAGCTGACCACGATAAAACTGGTTGTACCATGCGCGAATGGCAGTACATCGGTGTTCATTCCATAGACGCTAGCTACTAACATCGGTGGCGCAAGCATACTTGGTAAAATCGAGAATCGACGAATTGTATCGTTCTGTTCGGTGTTAATGAACCCAGAAGTGGTATCCAGTAAGAATCGAACCTTTTGGAACAAGAAGGCATCATGCTCAACAAGAGAGCGCACGTCTTCACTGAGTTCTCGGATGTCGGCATCATAAATATGACTGCCCAAGGCGCGAGGACGTGATAGGAAGGTGAGAACACGACGTAAATCGATCAGACACAGCTGAGCTTTCCCGAGCATATCTTCTAAATGCGCAAGTCGGGTAATCATGTCATCTAAGTCTAAAATCATCTCACGATGACGGTTATTCAGTACTTCTGTGGAATACTTTTCTAAGTCCTTGTGGATATCTTCCAAGATATCCGCAAGTTCATCGAGTTTGGCTTCTAAAAGACCCAATAAAATCCAAGTTGGATCTTTATAGTCAATTTCATAATCGTTACGACGCGCGCGGGCACGAAAGGCACGGAAAGCCACCAGCTTTTCACCCCGTAAAGTGAATAAGCGCTCTTTATGCAAAATAAAGGCAACTGTCTGCACGGTAGCTAAGGTGCTAGCATTTTCTTCGGGTTCGCCATCGACCTGAAAATTTTTATTTTTCGTTAAAAAATAGGTGCTGATGTGCAAAATACCGTCGTCATCACGGTAGAATCGTGCACTCGACGAAATATCTTCTAATGATTTTAATGTGGGTAAATTTTGATCATAGGCATCCATAATCCATTGCTGTTCTTCCTGAGACGGGGCAATGAGATCGAGCCAGACTAAATCCTGATGTAAATCGAAGTCACCATTGATGGTGACATCTTCTAAGCTACCGCGCTCTGTCGCGTAAAAGGCTTCAAGCATGTTGTCTTTTCCCCTTACGCAGTAAGTTAAAAATGAATGGGTGTATTTTAGACAAGGATTTGCTGAAAAACACTGTTCTAATGCTTAATTTATGAAAAAATCTGTTTAAAGTTGATTTTTCCAGCATAGCGTTCCTGATCTGATGGTGATTATAAATGAAATCTATCGCAATTTTCTGTGGTTCCGCCCTTGGTAACAATCCTGCCTATTTACAGGTGGCTGAAAAAGTCGGTCGTCATTTAGCGGCCCAAGGTATTACATTAGTCTATGGTGGTGGTCGTTCAGGTTTGATGGGGGTTGTGGCAGATAGTGCTTTGCATGCAGGCGGGCAAGTCATTGGGGTGATTCCAAAAGTCCTGGTCGATAAAGAATTGGCACATCCAGATTTAACCGAATTGCATGTGGTAGAAAATATGCAACAACGGAAAACTAAAATGTCTGAACTCTCGGATGGTTTTGTGGCGATTCCAGGTGGAGCAGGGACTTTAGAGGAAATTTTTGAGCAGTGGACGTGGGCGCAATTGGGCATTCATTTAAAGCCATGTGCCTTTCTCAATGTAGATGGTTTTTATGACGATTTATTGAATTTTCTGAAAACAACTGCAGAAAAAGGCTTTACCCATCCACGTTTTATCGAAGGCTTAATTGCAGAAGATAATATTGAAACGATTGTTGAGCAGTTTCAACATTTCACTGCGCCAGAGCCGAAATGGGGCATGGTTGAACGTACAGCCTTTATCGCCGATTTGGAACAAGATAGATGAAAATTATCACTGTTGCCGCAGCCATTATTTTAAATGAACAGCATGAACTTTTAGTGGTTCGTAAAAAACACACGGCATTCTTTATGCAAGTAGGTGGAAAATTAGAACCCCATGAAGCTCCTGAAATCACCATGCTACGTGAAATTCAGGAAGAAATTGGCTGCGCTGCGCAGATTGAACAATTCATTGGCCGTTTTGAAACGGCCGCTGCGAACGAAGCAGATCATCTACTGGTGAGTTATGTCTATCTGGTCCAGTTGCAAGGTGAACCGAAAATTGATGCGGAAATTGCAGCGATGCAATGGGTCAGCTTGGATGATACACAAACAAAACTCGCCCCTTTAACACGTGAGGTGGTGATTCCTTGGGTGAAGCAGCAGACTCGATCTCTTGCTGAAAGCTAAACCGCTTCGCTTGTTCATTTTCTTTAGAGGTTGATGTTTGAAACTAAGGCTGTGCCGCAGCAATGCATGCGGCATATACCTGCGTGCAATGTAGCTGATGTAACAGCTTGCTTAATGCATGGATTGAACTCCCTGTGGTGACTACATCATCGATAATGAGGACTTTACGGAAACGGCGTTTTTCAGTTGGGTTGATAATAAATTGCTGTTCGATATTTTCTAGGCGTTCTAGCCGACTTAAACCTTTTTGAGCGTGCTGTGCTTGACGAATCACTGGTTGCCAAACAGGGATGCGCAATTGCTTTGCCATCATGTGTGCAACGAGCAGCATTTGGTTGTATCCACGGTCCTTGAGGCGTTCAACTGAAATAGGCATGGGAACAATGGCCTGAACTCGAGCTAAGCGCATGCTTAAAAGGCTCTGTGCCAGTACATTTTGATAGTGCAATTGTTGCTCATACTTATAGCTTTGGATGATGCGATCTATTGGAAAATCATAGTGAAAGGCACAAGAGATGCTGTGTTCATGGCGATTAACCATTTGTTTAAACCAAGGCAGTTGTGCCCAGCAGTCGGTACAAAGCGAATGATGTTGTTGTCGATCGATACCGCAGAGCAGGCAAGGGGAAACGTTCTGTATTCCTTTTTGGATGAAGTGTTGGATAGATTGGAGCATGTTTTTATTCTAATCATTCTTTTTTGAGTATTTTGCACAGTTCGTGGTGAAGTGCAATCACAACACCACAGCAACCTGTTCGACAAGCTTATTGGTTCAAGCCAATCTGTATAATTAGGATGATCGATCTGTCATCCTAATAATTATTATACATAGGCGTATCGAGGAGCTTCCGGCAGCCATCGTTTTAAAAGCGCTTGAGCCTGTGCAGGATAGTCATTCAGGACTTGTTGAGCCACATAGTGAGCCTGATTGAGTAAATGGTCATCTCGCTCTAATTTTGCTACACGAAAGCCCATATCGCCCGTTTGTTTAGTGCCGAGGAGTTCACCGGGGCCGCGAATTTCCAAATCTTTTTCAGCAATAATAAAGCCGTCATTGGTCTCGCGCATGATACGTAAACGCTCTTGCCCATTTTGCGATAAGGGATTTTTATACAGCAAGGCACAGAAACTGGCTTTGGCACCACGTCCTACACGACCACGTAGCTGATGCAATTGTGAAAGCCCTAAACGCTCTGCATTTTCAATTACCATGATTGAGGCATTCGGGACGTCAACACCAACTTCAATCACTGTGGTTGCAATCAGTAATTGCAATTCATTATTTTTAAATTGCTGCATCACTGCTTGTTTTTCATCGGCCTTCATTTTGCCGTGAACAAGACCAATATTGAGGTCTGGAAAGCGTTCTTTAATTTCATTAAAAGTCGCTTCAGCGGCCTGAGCATCTAAAGTTTCTGATTGTTCAACTAAGGTACAGACCCAATAGGCTTGTTTACCTTCAGCACAATTGCTGGCAATCCGCTGTAGCACTTCTTCACGACGGTCAAGTGGAATAGTGACTGTTTGAATCGGTGTACGACCGGGTGGCAGTTCATCAATGACGGAGGTATCTAAATCGCCATAAGCCGACATGGCCAAGGTACGAGGAATAGGGGTTGCTGTCATCACCAGTTGATGCGGTGTCATGCCATTGATACCTTTGTTTCGAAGTGCTAAACGCTGATCGACACCAAAACGGTGTTGTTCATCAATAATCACTAAACCCAATTTGGCAAATTGAACATTGTCTTGAAATAAAGCATGCGTGCCGACCACTAAATTGGCTGAACCATCTTGAATACTTTGTTCTGCCGCAGCTCGAGCTTTACCTTTTTGCTTGCCTGAAAGCCAAGACACGGTCAGCCCCATCGGCTCAAACCATTTTTTGAAATTTAGATAATGTTGTTCGGCCAAAATTTCTGTCGGCGCCATCATGGCCACTTGCCAACCTTCCTCAAGCGCATGACAGGCTGCAACGCCTGCAACCAATGTTTTACCTGCACCTACATCGCCTTGTACGAGTCGCAGCATAGGTTTGTTCTTTTTCAGATCGACCGCAATTTCTTTGGACACACGTTTTTGTGCGCCGGTCATTTCAAATGGCAGCGTACTTAAAAGTTGTTTGGTGAAGTTCTTACTTGCAGAGAAAGACGGTGCTTCGATTTGTTGAATATAAGCACGGCGGCTAAGCAAACTGACCTGATGGGCAACCAATTCTTCGAAAATTAAACGTTGCTGTGCAGGATGAGAACCTTGGCTCAGTTGCAACATATTGGCATCGACAGGGGGATGATGAATATAGTCCAAAGCCTGTTTTAGTGCATAGCCATTGGTGAATTTTTCTGGCAATAATTCAGGTAAGTCATCACTATATAACTGTAGTGCTTGTTTGACATATTCACGCAGTTTGGACTGCGTTAAGCCTTCGGTTGCGGGGTAAATCGCAGTGAGTTGGGTTTGTGGTAAAGGTGTGTGTTCAGTAATCACCTGTAGTTCAGGATGATACATTTCTAAGCCACGAGCACCAACACGGACTTCACCAAAAATCCGTAAACGATTCCCTGGTTTCACCCGATCAGTAATGCCTTTGTAAATATGGTAAAAACGTAAAGTAACTTTGCCACAATCGTCATCCAGTAGGGCAGCCATCGATTTACGCTTTCCGGGTGGAAAGTCGATACTTTTGACCGTGCCTTCTAGTAAATAACTTCGACCCACGGTCAATTGGTTCATGGGGATGATCGTGCTACGATCTTCATAGTCGCGTGGCAGATGAAACAAAAGATCATCTGTCGTGAAAATATTTAGTTTTTCAAGTAAAGCAGCGGCGGCATTGCCAACCCCTTGCAATTGATGGACGGCAGCCATGTCCCCTCAACTTCGGTTTATATGATCTAAATGGATCAGTTCTGAGAATAGGTCGTTTGATGCATATTCTATTTATCGGTTATGGTAAAACATCGCAACGTGTTGCTAAACAATTATTTCAGCAAGGTCACCAAATTACCACAGTGAGTCGTAGTGCGAAAGAGGATGATTTTGCAGAACATTTAATCCAAGATGTTCACCAACTGGATTTATCGCAGGTTCAACCGATTGATGCTGTCTATGTTCTTTTGGCTCCTGCACGTCATGCTCAATTCAATGCTGTGGATGCTTATCGATACACTTATGTCGATTCTGTACAGCCGATTGTTCAAGCATTAGCAAGTCATCCAATACAACGTTTAATCGTGGTGTCGTCCACTCGTGTCTATGGTGAGCATGCGGGGGAGCGCATTGATGATGACACTGTGCCACAACCGATCGATGAGCAGGGGATGTTGTTACTTGAAATGGAGCATCACTACTCACAAGCATTTCCTACCGAATGCGTGATCGTACGTCCATCTGGGATTTATGGCACATCGACAACACGAATGCAGAAACTGGCAGAAACGACTCATCACTATCCAAATATCCATTGGTCAAATCGAATACATATCGATGATTTGGCAAAATTTCTGTGTCATCTACTTCACGTGGAACATCATGAAAAATCATATATTTGTACTAATAACCAACCTCAACCTTTGCATGAGCGAATCTTGGATTTGCAAAGAGCTATGCATTTACCCGAATTGGTTTTAGAGAGTGAAGTAGAAACAGGTAAAAAAATTTATGCAATGCGGATGATGGAGAGTGGTTTTAAGTTAGCGCACGATTGATTGTGATGTGTACTGTAAAATTGGGGGGATGTATAAAATTCAGTGTAGCTTGGTGAGTATTAAAAGAAATTCTATAAATGAATAAAATAGGTCTTTTACAACATGTATTGTTCAAATTTTCGAATGGATCTCAAAGGATAAAATTTAAATAATGACAAAATCATTTGCTGAACTTACTCAGAATCTACCCCCATAAACCGATTTTGGAAAAAGCTTTGAGTTATTTTGAGAATTTACCAAAGATCGCGATTGATTGTGGTTGTGGTGCAGGAAATGAATCATCATTTCTACTCCGTCATCATTTTAAAGTATATGCATTTGATCCATCTGTTGACGCTAAAAATATCTGTCTAAGTAAATTTAAAGACAATAAGAATTTTTTATTTTCTAATCAGGCCTTTGAAGACTATAGCTTTCCTAAAGCTAGTTTAATTATTGCTTTATTCAGTTTATTTTTTTGTTCTACGGATTCGCTTGAAAGTGTTTTAAAGAAAATGCAGGAATCCTTAAGTGAGCAAGGCATCTTACTCATACAACTGTTAGGGAAAGATGATGATTGAGTAAATAATTTTTCTGAAAAATTTATAGGTTTTGAACAGGAAGAACTTAAACAATTGTTTGATGCGGACTTTGATATTATTTATATCAATGAATTTAAAGGCAATAAACCGCTAGCCAATGGAACTCCAAAATTTTGGAATGTACATACCTTAATTTTAAAAAAGAAAATATTAAATACTTTTGTATAGTCCAAAAAAAAGAGACAAGCTTTTTACAACTTGTCCCTGATTTTGCTCATCTTCTTCCGCTTTTATGGCGAAAAAATCAGAACGGTTTATTTTTTCTTACGTTTCAAACGTTTTTTAGCTTGTTCAGCAGCCACTTTATCAAGTGCTTCTTTTAACTCTTCATCACTAAAGGTTGTAATGTGCTGCAACATTTGCAGGGTCACATCATCCAAAACGAGGTTGGCATATTGCGCAACATTTTGGAAATTTTCATCAAACACAATGGCATTGTTTTCATTGGTGCTGATATAACCTTGTTGGGTTAAGACTTTAATAAAGCTTTGGAATAAGGCCTTATCAAAGAACTCTGGCGAGTTAAATTCATACAACACAGATAGACGTTGACCAACCAAGTGACTGAGTTCTTCAACCTGACGCGTCGAGATATTGCCTGAACCACGTTGTGTGATTAAAGCCAAAGTCATGTAGTAACGTTCTAGACTTTGCATCACAGGTGCAGCCAAGACCACTAACTGATTGTGCTGCTCTGAGTTAGGCGCAGGGGAGATCAGGTTGCCTTCTGCATCTTCAGAAATTAGCTTGGCTTTGATCAGTACTTCTGCATACGCACAGATCTGATCTTTAATCTCTTCATCATTCCACTTGAGGAATAACTCAGCTTTTAAGAACGGATACAGTGTACGAATGACATTAATCAAATCACCACGGCGAATAGAACCATTATGTTCAACCAAAGCGGCAATGAGTGATGGCAAAATAAATGCGTGCAGGATGTTGTTACGGAAGTAGGTTAACAGCACCGCTTGATTATCAGCAATGGCAATAATATCGCCAAGGACATGATTAACACGTTTGATCAGCTTGAGTTTTAAACCATAAGCAATGATTTCTTTACCTGACAGCGGTGTCACTTGCATGCGCTCATCGTAAGGTAAGGCAGTTAAAAGATCGCGATAGGTATCTAACTGCTTAATGCAAATCTCTTCATCTAAAGTATGTTTAGATGTTGCCAATAAAATCAGTGAAAGCAATGAAACTGGGTTCACCACTGCTGCACGGTTAATATTTTCTAAAATCACGTGTGCAGAACTGTTAATGGCATCCGAAACTTCTGGCGGAATTGGGTCGTCATTTTTCTCGATTTTGATGTTGCTTGCATTATGCTGTTTCAACATATCATCAAGGAAAACCGGCTCACCAAAATTCAAATGAACTTTACCGAAAATACGTTCAATCTTACGCAGGGTTTTCATAATCCCGATGATTGATTCGCCTTCTTTTGGCTTACCATTCATTTCACCAACGTAGGTCGCACCTTCCATTAAACGCTCATAACCAATATAGGTCGGTAAGAACACGATCGGTTTGGCTGGATTACGTAAATGACCATGGACAGTCATGGCGAGCATGCCGGTCTTCGGTGGTAATAAACGACCGGTACGTGAACGCCCACCTTCGATGAAGTATTCCAGCGGCGTATTACGCGCCAAAATACTGTAGAGGTATTCTTTAAATACGGTGGTGTAGAGACCATTGCCACGGAATGAACGACGAATAAAGAACGCGCCGCCGCCACGTAAAATTTGCCCGACAAATGGCATGTTTAAGTTATCGCCCGCAGCAATGTACGGCACCATCAAGCCACGTTTATAGATCACATATGACAATAATAAATAGTCGATATGACTACGATGGCATGGGGTGTAAATGATCTCGTAGTCTTTGGCCAGTTCACGAACGGTACTGAAGTTATGCACTTCGACGCCATCATAAAGCTGTGTCCACAGACGAGTCAGTGCTAAGTCAGCAAAACGTACTGTTGATGCAGAATAGTCAGAAACGATTTCATTTAAATAACCAATCGCACGACGTTCAGCTTCAACCATACTGATTTTACTGCGAATGCTTTCACGACGAATCGCATCTTGCACATCCGTAGATTTGATCAGGCCGTGCATCACATTACGACGGTCAGATAAATCCGGCCCCAAAACCACTTCACGCTGTGCATCTAAATAATCATTCAGTGTGCTGACAATATAAGTCGCAGGTGACAGGTTCGGATGTGTAGTTTTGGCATATTCAACCAAACGACGCAAAGACTGTGGTTCATGGAATTCAAGGTACGATTGACGACCGTGCAAACCAATATTGACCAGCTGCTTCACTTTGCTTGGTGTAGACCATGTATCGGTAAATAATAATTTAAACCAAGAATCTTCTTTATCGGGTTCACGGCCCCACAGCACGGTTACAGGAACGAGCTCAACATCCGCATCAGGATTTTTTTCCAAAACCTCAATTAAACGTAATAAACGAGGTGGAAAGGCATGTGGCGGTGGATTGAGTAAATTGTCTTCATCATGATGTTGTAAAAACACCACAGAGGCTTTTTCTGTTTGCGTACCCACTGTCATTGGGTCGAGTGCAGGGTGTAGCTTTAAACGACGGGTTTCACCGTCGACAATTAAAGCATTACTCCGTGAATGATTTTGCAGAACGTAGCAGGTAATTTTCGTTGTCTGTACGCCGGTATCTGTATCGGTTTCAGTCACTACAGGTTCTACAGGGACTTCACCTAAAACATGCGGTGTTACCACAAGGTCAAGCAGTTTACTCGAAAGCTTTCGATACATCTGACCAAAGCCGCTCTTGGACATACAAACTCCTACTTTTCATGACCAAACCACAGAGATTCTGAGGGGAATCTATTCTGCGTAATTGTACTTAAAAACTGTATGTCATTTTCTGACAAATTGCATAGATATTGTAAGATTTTATCGTTAAAAAACGTATTTTTAGCAGTTATATTGCATCAGCAAGGTGACAGATCAGTCAGCGAATCTTTAGGGTTTTAGTCTGGATTTATGGCAAAATGGAAAATATATTTAAACATCTGTTGATGTTGCCTGCATTAGCTTAATCCCGAATGATAGATAGGTTTGTTATGAATGCCTTAACACAAGAGTTGGTTGATTTACTCAGTCTTGAAAAATTAGAAGAAAATATTTTTCGTGGGCAAAGCCGAAATTTGGTCGGGAAACGTGTCTTTGGCGGACAGGTTTTAGGTCAGGCGCTACGTGCGGCATCTTATACGACAGATCGACCTGCTCATTCTTTACATGCCTATTTCTTATTTGGCGGTGATATCAATGCACCAATCGTTTATGAAGTGGATCGTATTCGCGATGGACGAAGTTTTGTGAGTCGTCAGGTTCGTGCGATTCAACATGGTAAAACCATTTTTATGTGTATGGTGTCATTTGCAGAGCAAGAAGAAGGGTTGAACTACCAAGTTGCAGAGCCAGAATATCCAGCTGTAGAGGATTTAAAATCTGAAGCTGAGCTAAAACGAATGATGGTGGAGTTTGTCCCTGAAAACGTCCGTGCGTCTTTTATGCGCGACCGTCACGTAGAAATTCGCCCGATTGATCCACAAAACCCGTACCAACCGCAGCCTGCTGCGCCATCGTATGCACACTATATTCGTACCCATGATACGATTGCTGCCGATGTTGATGACATCTCTTTACATCAGGCTATTGCGGCATTCTATTCAGACTTTACGCTGATGACGACTGCACTACGTCCACATGGTTTAAGTTATTTATCACCAAGTTTGCAGTGTGCGAGTATTGACCATGCCATGTATTTCCATAAGCCATTCCGTGTGGATGAGTGGATGCTTTATGACATGGATGCCACCGTCAGTGCCAGTTCACGTGGTCTAAATTTCGGTCGCATGTGGCAAAACGGTGAGTTGGTCTGTAGTACGACACAAGAAGGCTTGATCCGTTTACGCGAAATTGAAACCCAATAAGTTTTGAGCACTATGTGTTAAGTCGTAAAAGCTGAATACTGGAAAAAACCGAATCTTCTGATTCGGTTTTTTTATGTCCGTCAATTTTGGGTTATGCAACTACTCACGGAATCGAGTTATCTTATTAGGGTGCAGTACTAATTGAATTGGGTTGAATACATGCTTTGCAGAATTGTAGCAGTACATGTGACAAAAAATTCCTCGATTCTCAATGGGTCGCATGGCATAGTGCCTGAATAAAGGATGATAAATGCAAGGCACAATGAGCTTAAATACGCAGATTTTAATTGCCGCAATATTGGGTGTGGCATTTGGCTTTTTATTAATTCAGTTTCCAGAGACGCAGTTTTTGTCTGCCAGCCTGTATGGCTTGGGGATTGCCAGTAGTATTTTTATTGGCTTGCTGAAAATGATCTTGGTTCCGTTGATCTTTAGTTCGATTGTGGTAGGGGTATCGAATTTACAAGCGGGTGGTCAGCTGAGTCGAACGTGGAAAATTACCTTAGCGTGCTGCGTCACTACCACAACTTTGGCACTGATCTTGGGTCTAGCATGCGCGCATATTTTTAAAGTCGGGCAGGGCGTGGACATCGTCATGTTCCAAGATGCAATGCAACAGCATCAGAGCCCTGACACCCTCACAGCAGGTTCATTCTTTACCAATTTTATTCAAAATACACTGATTAATCCGTTTAAAGCCTTTAGTGATGGCAACGTACTCGCAGTTGTGGTGTTTTCACTATTTCTCGGTGTGGCCTTGGTTAAAGGCGGTGAAAAATTTCGAAGTGTGAGAAAGCTCAGTCAGCAATTTTTTGACATCATGATGATGATTATCGGCTGGGTGATGAAGCTTGCACCGATTGGTATTTTTGCATTATTGGCTAAATTGATTGCTACAGAAGATATTTCGGTGTTGAGTCGCCTCGCGGAGTTTGCTGCCGTAGTCACAGGGACGACGATTTTCCATGGGGCAGTGGTGTTACCTCTGCTGCTTTGGATCTTTGGGAAAATGAGCCCACTGACATTTTTTAGAGGAACACGAGCTGCCTTAATCACTGCTTTTGCAACCAGTTCAAGTTCAGCAACGATGCCACTCTCGATGAAATGTGCGCAGGAAAATTTAGGTGTCCGTCCTCAAACAGCAGGTTTTGTAATTCCTTTGGGCACGCAGTTGAATATGGATGGTACGGCGCTGTATGAAGCTGCTGCTGCCTTGTTTATTGCCAACTTGATGGGCTTGGATTTAACCTTGGGTCAGCAGTTAATTGTTTGTGCAACCGCCATGATTGCGTCACTCGGCGCACCGGGCATTCCAAGCGCTGGAATGGTGACAATGATTATGGTTTTACAATCAGTCGGACTCCCTGCAGAAGCGATTGCGATTTTACTGCCGATAGATCGACTCTTAGATACGGTACGGACTGTGGTGAACGTACAGGGCGATATGATGATTAGTGTAGTGGTTGATCGTCATACGCGAGATGTAGATGAACCAGCGTTGTCGAATTAAGCACATAAAGAGCTAAAATGTGGGGTGTAGACGATCTCGCACAGATGCCCGTCTAAGTCTTGAAAATAGCCTGCATAACCACCGTAAAACGTGGGCTGTGCGGGGTTAATTGTTTTTGCACCTGCGCGTTGGGCTTGGTGCATGATTTGATCGATGGCTGCGGGACTGTTGACGTTATGACCAAGAGACATTTGAGTTGGACAAAATACTGATGTATTGATGTCTGTGTCATGACTAAGGCTATCTTGCGGCCAGAGTGCGAGCTTTAAACCGTGTTGTAAATCAAAAAATGCCACAGCGCCATGTTCAAATTCAGTCCCAATAATCCCTGCGCTATTTAGACCTAAACCCTCCTGATAAAACGCAAATGCAGAATGTAAATCATTCACGGCCAGTGTAATGACGGAGATGTGAGCGTGCAGGGAGATGCTCCTGAACGATGTATTTTTATTTTAGGATGAGGCTGAATATAAATGCATTTTAAAGAGAATAGGGAGTTCGGAAGAACTATACTTTAAACCTCGAACTTACGATCCTATCCATCTTGAGTGTGTTGATTGCGCAATAAAAAAAATGGAGCGTAATGGAAGTGAGCACTAAAAAGCAGGGCGAACCCTGCTTAATACAGATTTTAAATGGTGTTTATGCAACTTTCAGTGCGGCACGTTTTGCAGCAGGAGAGTTGTCGAGGTATGCAATAGCATCTTCAGTTTTTGCTTCATGTACAGGATCGTACCAAGGCATTAAATACCCCAATTGCTGTGACACTAACCAAAGTGGATGTGGCAATAAGCGATTGTCTTTTTGCGCGATACGCGCCCATTCACGCCAAATCCACGGTTTATATACGGCAGGTTTAATCGATGCATAGCGCGAGTCTTGCTGCATGATATGTGCTGCACCATCGACCCATAGACCAAGTACGGCTGCAATCACGATCACACTTTGATAATAGCGAGAAATATAGCCCCCACCGAGATGACGATACAAATCAAAAGCCACGGTACGATGTTCTATTTCCTCTGCACCATGCCATTTTACTAGATCGAGCATATTCGGATCAGCGCCTAGTCGTTCCCACTCTTTGTTGTATAAAGCATATTTGCCTAGTACACAGGTCATGTGCTCAACTGTTGCAATCACCCCTAAACGAAAGAGATCCCATTGATGATCCAAGGCTTTGGGTACGTTGAGCCCTAGAGGTTGGTCCGCAAGCAGTTTGCCAAAGAGAAAGTCCATGATCTCAAGGTTGCGTTGAATACTGATATTACGCTGAGATAAGTATTCTTTATTAGCAGAGTTATGTGCCTGAGCATGCATGGCTTCTTGGCGGATAAATGCTTTAACGTCCTCTACTAATTTTTCATCTCTAATTTGTGGCAATACTTTGTTATACAGACGGCAAAACCAAAATTCACCTGCCGGTAAGATCATATTAATTTCATTAATAAAATAGCTGACAAAAGGTTGGTTAGGCACCCAGTCAACTTGAGTATCTTGCCACTCAAATTTCACTTTACGTGGCTTAATTTTATATTCGATTGATGATCCAAGTTTTGTGTTTTTCAAGCGGGAGAGTAATTTCATGACCTATCCTTGTTTTTATGTGATCGAGTACACATCTGATTTATTCAGTATCCAAAAAAAATCCTGCATTGTGATTAGCAATACAGGACATTTCATTATCTTCAGATGATACTTTTTGTCAGACAATCATCCTTGCGCTGACTTTAAAAATAATGGATTAGTGGTCTGATTTTTTGTCTTCAGCTTGGGGTAAATCTTCAGATGTAGTGTGGAAGTCATTGAATGCTTCCGCGTCCACATCGATTTCAATATCATCTTCCGATGCTTCAGGTATGCTGTCGAGATCAAACTCTGTGGATTGCTCTAGAGTGAAGTTTAGACGACCCGCCATGACACTCGCTAACTCTTCTAAACCTTGTTTATTCAATGATGAGAACAATTGGATAGAGAAGTTCAGCTTCATTTTTTTCAATGCCGCTTTCACTTCTTGTAGTGCTTTAGAGGCTGGGCCACGGTTTAATTTATCTGATTTGGTGAGCAGTACATGCACGAACAATTTACGTGAATGTGCCCATTCCAACATCATGACGTCAAAATGTTGTAGTGGATGACGGATATCCATCAACAGAACAAGACCTTGTAAACTTTCACGGTGTATTAGATAGTTTTCTAACTCTTTTTGCCACACGATTTTCATCGCTTCAGGTACAGCGGCATAGCCATAACCCGGTAAGTCGACCAAACGTTGATCAGGATTTCCTAGACTGAAAAAGTTGATCATTTGGGTACGACCCGGTTTTTTCGACGCACGTGCCAATTGTTTTTGGTTGGTGAGCGCATTAATGGCACTTGACTTACCCGCATTAGAGCGGCCAGCAAAGGCAATTTCATAGCCGGTATCTTCAACGCAGAGGTTGAGTTTAGGCGCACTCATTAAGAACTCAGCTTTGCGTAGCCAGTTGAGCGAGCGCACAGCATATTCAGTAATCGCAGAGTCTACTTTTTTCTCATAAGTAATCTTTTGCTTCGGCGCATTGGCCGCTTTACTGTTTCGTGATTTTCCTCTGTGCTGATGCATAACCCAACTTCAATAACTGATTTAACAACACGCATTATAAAGGAAGTCGGGCAGGCAAGCGAATTTTGTCGCAGGCAAAGTGAAATTAGAGATTGATCATTTGAATTGGAGATTGTGTTGTAAATTTAGATGAGCTACTTGGTTGCAAGACATCGGCAAGTTTGTACTGATCGAGACTTTGATAAAACTGTTCTAAAGCTTGGTCTAAGATGCTTTTTAAACCACACTGACTGCGCAGTACGCAGGGTGGGTCATTGCATTCAACAATCTGGTGATTACCTTGCAAAATCCGTACGATTTGACCGAGCTGAGCCTCAAGTGCTTCAGGGTTAAGGCGGATGCCGCCACCTTTGCCGCGGCTGGTGATTAACCAGTTTTGCTTTGCCATAAAATGCACAATTTTCACCAAGTGATTACGCGAAACGTGCAGGTCTTCTGCAATTTCAGCAATGTTATAAGGCACATCACGAGGACGTGCGATATAGAGCAAAATGCGTAATGCATAATCGGTGAATTTATTGAGTTGCATGATAATACTGTGAATCTGAGAGAAATAAATAAGGGCTAGTCTAGCATAACTAAACTAACCCTTTGTATTTCAGGTGAATAGCTTAGTTAGTGTTTTACACCACCAGTGCCGAAAGCTTCGCTGTGAATATTGCTAGCAGGAATACCACGAGCAATTAAAGCTTTGTGTTGTTCAGCCATAAATGGCATTGGACCGCAAAGGTAATAATCCGCATTGATCGGTAACAGTGCAGTATCCATGCTGCCTAAGTCTAGACGACCAGCAGCATCATAATCTTCACCTAATTTATCATTAGCATGAGGGAACTCATACGCTGTAAAAGTGCTAAGACGTGGGTATTTTGCTTCCAAATCCTGAATGTGTTTATGCATTGCATGCACTTGTTTGCTACGGCAGGCATGGATAAAGGTTACAGGTTGTGGCATGTCTAAAGTCACCAACTGATTCAGCATCGCAATCATTGGTGTTAGACCTACACCACCACTGATAAAGACATTGCGTTTTTGTGAATCAATCAGGAAGAAATTACCTGTTGGTGCAGACACTTCGATTTCTGAACCGATCTCCAAGCCATGCAGTGTATTTGATACCCAACCTGGAACCAAGTCACCTTTCTGATCTTCACGTTTTACAGAGATACGTAAGTAGTTGTCTTGTGGGCTGGTAGACAGTGTATATTGACGTGGTTGTTTTAGACCCAGCTCATCGACCAATACACGTACAGAGATGTACTGACCTGCTTCATATTTTGGTAAATCATCACCATCAGAAGGCTCAAGGTAGAATGAGGTGATTTCATCACTTTCAGCCACTTTTTTCGCGATTTTGAAATTACGCCAACCTAACCAACTGCCTTTAGTTTGCTGATGTTGCTCATAAATCGCTTTTTCAGTGCTGATAAACAAGTCTGCCAATTGTCCATATGCTGCTGCCCAAGCTGCAATCAGTGGATCTTCCATTGAAATGCTTAATACTTCACTGATCGAGTGCAGCAAATTTTCGCCGACAATATTATAGTCTGGAGCTTGAATGTTAAGACTCACATGTTTATGCGCAATTAATTCTACAACTGGTAAAAGTACAGATGGGTCCTCAATATTTTCAGCATAAGCCAATACAGCACCCGCCAAAGCTTGTGCCTGAGCACCGCTGCGCTGATGTCCCATGTTAAAGGTTTCTTTGAGGTCAGGGTTATTGCCCAACATACGATTATAGAAGTAACCAGTCAGCGCGACACCATTTTCACGTAGAACAGGAACAGTAGCTTTTACTAGGTCAATTTGCTGCGGAGTCATAGCTGATCTCTCATGGCTGTTATTTATAAGATGTATTTAAAATACATTTTTAAATACATCCGCGCAATACATGTTTTAGTAAAAACCATAAAAAAAATATGGGATATTAAAATATCCCATAAATTCAGCATAGATAATCGTAATGGCGAATTATTTTTTACCAAACAGTGAACCTAGCAAACCGCGTACGATTTTCTGACCTGTCGACCCACCCAAGCTGCGTGCAGCACTTTTTGCAAAAGTTCCTACCGTGTCTTGAATCAGTTTTTCACGTTGTTTGGCTGAACGCTCAGCTTCTTTTTGTTGTTCGCGCGCAAGGCGTTCTTGTTCACGTGCTTGCTGTTTGGCGAGTGCATCTGCTTCTTTTGCTTGTTGTTTGGCCAACGCTTCTTGTTCTTTGGCTTCTATTTTATCTTGTTCCGCTTGGATGGCTTGTTGTTGGCGCTCCGCCACTTTATTTTGTAAAAGTTCATAGGCACTTTCACGATCTGCTTCGGTGTCATACACACCTGCGACAATACTATTTGCCATCAGAGCTTTGCGTTCTTCTACAGCAATTGGGCTAAATGAAGAGTAGGGTGGCATCACCCAAGCACGTTCAACAATTTGAGGTGTGCCTTGTTCATCTAGACAGCTAATCAGTGCTTCACCTACAGCCAGTTCCGTAATCACTTGATCGACTTTAAACGCAGGATTGGCTCGAAAAGTATCTGCTGCCGTCTTGACCGCTTTCTGATCTTTCGGGGTAAATGCACGTAGCGCATGTTGAACACGGTTACCCAGTTGTCCTAAAACACTCTCAGGTAGGTCAAGTGGATTTTGCGTTACAAAGTAAATGCCGACCCCTTTAGAGCGAATCAGACGAACCACTTGTTCAATCTTTTCTTGTAAAGCAGGGCTGGCATTATCAAACAATAAATGCGCTTCATCGAAGAAGAACACTAGTTTGGGTTTATCCATATCTCCAACTTCGGGCAATTGTTCAAACAGTTCTGACAGCATCCAAAGTAAGAAAGTCGCATAGAGCTTAGGGGTATTCATTAACTTGTCGGCTGCGAGCAGGTTGATGTTGCCACGACCTTGTGTATCCGTTTGGATAAAGTCCATGATATTGAGCGCAGGCTCACCAAAAAACTTGTCACCCCCTTGATCTGCCAATGCGAGCAAATTACGTTGAATTGCACCTAAGCTTGCAGGTGATAAATTGCCATATTCATTTTTAAATTCGGATGCATGTTCACTGACGTAGCTGATCATGGCTTTTAAGTCTTTAAAATCGATGAGCAATAAGCCCTGATCATCGGCAATACGAAAGACCGCAGATAACACACCTTCTTGCGTGTCATTTAAGTTGAGAATTCGGGCAAGGAGCAGTGGGCCAATTTCAGAAATGGTGGTGCGAATGGGATGTCCTTGTTCACCGAACAAATCCCAAAACACCACAGGGGAGGCAGCAAAAGGAATGCTCTCGATATTTAAACTTTTAATTCGTTCGTCAAACTTAGGATTACTTTCACCTGCTTTGGCAAGGCTAGAAACATCCCCTTTGGCATCAGCTAAAAATACAGGTACACCCAGCCGAGAAAAACTTTCTGCCAACACCTTCAACGTCACCGTCTTACCAGTACCTGTGGCCCCAGCAATCAAACCATGGCGGTTTGCAAATTGTGAATGAAGCACCACATCTTGTGTGGTGTCTTGTGTCTTTTTGCCAATAATAATTGGTGTACCCATAGATGTTCCTGTATTTATTCGAGTTGCTGTTTATTTAAATGTTGTAGTGCGTTTTCTATATCTTGTATTAAATCTGCAGGATGTTCTAGTCCTATACAAAAGCGAACCAGTAAGCCGGTTTGAATATGTGAATGTTCGAGTACACGCATATCTTTTAAGTTATATAGCATGACTAAACTGACTGGGCCACCCCAGCTAAAACCGAGTTTAAATAGTTTCAGCGCATCGCAAAAACGGCGTACATCCTGCAAACTATATTTTTCATTAAATATCACGCTGACCAAGCCGGCACTGTTTTGTTCTGTACAAATTTCTTTCCAATACTGATGTCCTGCGGAAGCTTCATCAGCAGGATGTAAAACCTGTACAAAGGCTGGCTGCTGTTTTAGCCAATTTAATAAAGTTAAAGCACTTTGTGACTGGTGTTCATAGCGCAGGCGCATAGAAGCCAGACTGCGTTGTATTTGCGCGGCATCATCACCAGAGATGCTAATGCCTTGAATGGCGTGCGCACGAAACAGTTTGTGATGAAGCTTTTTATCTCGTGTAATTACCGAGCCCATTAAAATATCGCCACCGCCACTTGGGTATTTGGTCAAGGCATGCACACTGATATCGACACCCAGGTGCTCAGCACTAAAATCAAAAGCATTAAAGGCAAGTCCTGCGCCCCACGTATTGTCCAGTGCAGTGAGAATGTTCTGCGCTTGAGCTTTTTTGACCAAGCCGACTAAATCTGGAAACTCTAAAGTGACAGAACCCGCCGCTTCTAACCAGATAAGCTTGGCTTGCGCTGAAGGGCTAAATGAATCGACATCAATAGGGTTATAAACCTTGACCACGATGCCATAGCGGGTTTCTAAATTGCGTAAATGGTCCATATTTGGGCCATAGATATTATCTGCGACCCAAACTTCATCCCCTTGACTTAAAAAACATGAATTGACCAAATTAATTGCAGACAAACCGCTTGGTGCGAATAAGTGATACAAGCCACCTTCAATCTGAGCAAGCTGATCGCCTAGGGTAAATGTCGTGGGTGTGCCATGTGTTCCATAGCTATAGTCATAATCATCAGTCCAATGGCGATTAAATAGCGCATCTGTATTTTCGAAAATTATAGTGGATGCACGAAACAGGGGAGGTTGAACACTATTGATGTATTGCGGTGCCTTTCTTGGTGCATGAATGAGTTCGGTTTGAGGATTCTTTTTCACGTGGCGCTCTGAAATGATCAAAATAATAATGAATGTTCAAAAGAATACGACTAAAACGCATGGATTTACGATGTTTTTGTATAGAAAATTAAGTGAAAAGCAAAGTTGGCTTCATTCTTGCAAAACCGATATCAGAGCAACAACAATAGGTTTAGCGCATGAAGTCGCATTTAAAAGTACATTATTTTCAGCATATTGCTGGCGAAGGGTTCGGCAGTTGTTATGAATTTTTAAAACAGCATCAGGCCAAAATTACGGCCACAGAATTCTTTGCATTACCTGTCGATCAAGCCTTAGATCTCGAGGCTTTGCCGCATGTTGAAGATGTCGATTTACTTATCATTATGGGTGGAACCATGAGCGTAAATGATGAGGCAAATTTCCCATGGTTAAAAATAGAAAAACGATGGCTGCGACGCTATTTAGCACTCGGCAAACCCGCAATCGGGCTTTGTTTAGGTGGGCAATTGATTGCCAATGCTTTGGGCGGTGCAGTGAGTCGAAATGCACAACAAGAATTGGGTTGGACGACCATCCGTAAGGTCGCTAACGTACCGCATGACTGTTTTAAACTACCTGAAGAGTTTAAAGTCATGCAGTGGCACAGTGAAACATTTGAAATTCCCAAAGGAGCGGTATTACTGGCGGAAAATGATGCATGTCGTAATCAAATGTATCAAATTGGACAAAATGTTTTGGGCTTTCAATTTCATCCTGAAATTACCCCTGAAGTACTCGATTTATTTTTGGAAAATGATGAAGAGGTGGCATTTTTTTCAGGAACACATGTACAGCCAGTACATGATCTGCGGAAAAGCGCAAAAAACAAATTTATTGAGGGAAATCAAATACTAAAACAAGCAATAGAGTATGTATTAAGAAAAAATGCCAGTTGATTAAAAGTTAAGCAATTGATCTTGCATAAAAAATGAAAAATATAAGAAAAACAGCAAAAGGGATTTGCTTATGCATTAAACAATAGCTATAATAAGCGACCCTTTGATGAAGGGGGTTAGCTACGAATAAAGTAGTTAACATCGTGACAGTCACGGCATCGATCGTGACCTTAGTGATATTTCACTGCTCTTGACACTTGCCTCTTTTAAAGTGGGGTGAGATGCGTCAAGGGTGATTCTTTATATATTTGGCTTGGAGTTAACTGGTATGTCTAACCAGAGAATTCGTATCCGTCTTAAGTCTTTTGATCACCGTTTAATTGATCAATCAGCTCAAGAAATCGTAGAAACAGCAAAACGTACTGGTGCACAAGTTTGTGGTCCAATCCCGATGCCTACACGTATCGAACGTTTTAACGTTTTAACATCACCACACGTTAACAAAGATGCGCGTGACCAATACGAGATCCGCACTTACAAACGTTTGATCGACATCGTTCAACCTACAGATAAAACTGTTGATGCATTGATGAAGTTAGATCTTGCAGCTGGTGTTGATGTTCAGATCGCTTTGGGTTAAGGCTTTCGGTTAATTAACGCTCTAAGTTAATTAGGCCGCTTTTTTAGAGGTTTATGCACATGGCTATTGGTTTAGTCGGTCGCAAGTGCGGTATGACACGTATCTTTACAGATGCTGGTGTTTCTGTACCTGTAACAGTGATTGAGGTTGATCCTAACCGCATCACACAAATCAAAACGCTTGAAACTGATGGTTATCAAGCGATTCAAATCACTACTGGTGAACGTCGCGAATCTCGCGTAACTAATGCTCAGAAAGGTCACTTTGCGAAAGCTGGTGTTGCTGCTGGTCGTCTAGTTCAAGAATTTCGCGCTACAGAAGCTGATCTTGAAGGTCGTGAAGTTGGCGGAACTATCGGTGTAGATGTGTTTGCAGTGGGTCAAATTGTTGACGTTACTGGTACATCTAAAGGTAAAGGTTTCCAAGGTGGTGTTAAGCGTTGGAACTTCCGTACTCAAGACGCTACACATGGTAACTCTGTATCTCACCGTGTTATCGGTTCTACAGGTCAAAACCAGACTCCTGGTCGCGTGTTCAAAGGCAAAAAAATGCCTGGTCACTTAGGTGCTGAACGTGTAACTACACAGGGTCTTGAAATCGTTGCTATCGACGCAGAACGTTCAGTTCTAGTTGTTAAAGGCGCGGTTCCTGGTGCTACTGGTGGCGACGTTACTGTTCGTCCTACTATCAAGGCCTGAGGGGAAATAACGTGAATTTAAATACTGTTTCCGGCTCTGCTGTTGAGTTATCTGAAGTTGCGTTTGGTCGTGATTTTAACGAAGCTCTTGTACACCAAGTTGTTACAGCTTACTTAGCTGGTGGTCGTCAAGGTTCTAAAGCGCAAAAATCACGTGCTGACGTTTCTGGCGGTGGTAAAAAACCTTTCCGTCAAAAAGGTACTGGCCGCGCTCGTGCTGGTTCTATTCGTAGCCCAATCTGGGTTGGCGGTGGTAAAACTTTTGCTGCTCGTCCACAAGACTGGTCTCAAAAAGTAAACCGTAAAATGTATCGCGGTGCTATGCAATGCATCCTGGCTGAGCTTGTTCGTCAAGATCGCCTTGTTTTAGTTGAAGAGATTGCTGTTGCAGCTCCAAAAACTAAAGAATTGCTTGCAAAACTTAACGACTTGAATGCACCTCGTGCATTAATCGTTACAGATGCTGTTGATGAGAACTTGTATCTTGCTGCTCGCAACATTCCACACGTTGATGTGGTTGATGCTGCTGCAATCGATCCTGTTAGCTTGATCGCGTTCGATAAAGTTGTTATGTCTGTTGCTGCTGCTAAGAAAATTGAGGTAGAACTCGGATGAACAACGAACGTATCTATCAAGTCCTACAAGGACCTGTATTCTCAGAAAAAGCACAAGTTTTAGGCGAAACTGCTGGTGTTCAAGTGTTCAAAGTTGCACTAGATGCAAACAAACTTGAAATCAAAAAAGCTGTTGAGCAACTATTTGGTGTTCAAGTTGTTAAAGTTAACACAACGATCACTAAAGGTAAGACTAAACGCTTTGGTAAAACATTAGGACGTCGTTCTGATGTTAAAAAAGCATACGTCACCCTGAAAGCTGGCCAAGATGTTGAAATGGCTGACTTGGGCGATACCGCTGAAAACGCAGCGGAATAAGGACGAAAATTATGCCGATTCAAAAATGTAAGCCAACGTCTCCAGGACGTCGCTTTGTAGAGAAAGTGGTTCATAACCACCTTCACAAAGGCGCGCCATATGCTCCGTTGGTTGAAGCTAAAAAACGTACTGGCGGTCGTAATAACAACGGTCACATTACAACTCGTCACGTTGGTGGTGGTCATAAACAGCACTACCGTATCGTAGACTTCAAACGTAACAAAGACAGCATCCCTGCTGTAGTTGAGCGTATTGAATACGATCCAAACCGTACAGCTCATATTGCTTTATTGAAATATGCTGACGGTGAACGTCGCTATATTATTGCACCTAAAGGCCTTCGCGCTGGTGATCAAGTTCAGTCTGGTAACGATGCTCCAATCCGTCCAGGTAACTGCTTGCCACTTCGCAACATGCCTATCGGTTCTACTCTTCACAACATCGAGCTTAAAATCGGTAAAGGCGCACAATTAGTACGTTCTGCTGGTACATCTGCTCAATTGTTGGGTCGTGACGGTTCTTACGCTATCATTCGTCTTCGTTCAGGCGAAATGCGTAAAGTACACGTTGAATGCCGTGCTGTGTTAGGTGAAGTTTCTAACTCAGAAAGCAACCTTCGTTCACTTGGTAAAGCAGGTGCATCACGCTGGCGTGGCGTTCGTCCTACCGTACGTGGTATGGCGATGAACCCAGTAGACCATCCACATGGTGGTGGTGAAGGACGTAACAAAGGTATTCAACCTGTAAGTCCATGGGGTCAAAAAGCTAAAGGGTACAAAACACGTACCAACAAGCGTACGACTAAGATGATCATTCGCGACCGTCGCGTTAAGTAACAAGTAAAGGAATCTGACAATGCCTCGTTCTCTGAAAAAAGGCCCATTCGTCGATGCGCACTTGTTCGCTAAGGTTGAAGCGGCTATCGCGGCTAATAACCGTAAGCCGATCAAAACTTGGTCGCGTCGTTCGATGATCTTACCGGATTTTGTTGGTCTAACAATTTCTGTACACAATGGCCGTAACCATGTTCCAGTGATTGTATCTGAGCATATGGTTGGTCATAAATTAGGTGAATTCGCGCCAACTCGTACCTATCGTGGTCACGGTGTTGACAAGAAGTCTAAACGTTAATAGGTGCTATGATGGAAGTAACTGCTAAATTACGCGGTGCCGCTATCTCGGCACAAAAAGCACGTTTGGTTGCAGACCTAATTCGCGGCAAATCTGTTGCGCATGCTTTAAATATCTTAAACTTCAGCAACAAAAAAGCTGCAGTTTTGGTTAAAAAAGCATTGGAATCTGCGATTGCAAACGCTGAACACAATAACAGTTTAGATGTAGACGACCTTAAAGTTTCTACGATCTACGTTGATGAAGGCATGAGCCTGAAACGTATTTTGCCACGTGCTAAAGGCCGTGCAGATCGTATTACTAAGCGTACTTGTCACATTACCGTTAAGGTAGGGGTTTGATATGGGTCAGAAGGTTCATCCAATCGGTATCCGCCTAGGTGTTGTGAAACGTCATAACGCTAACTGGTATGCGAATCCGAAACAATATGCTGAATATTTGCTAAAAGATCTTCAAGTTCGTGAGTTTTTAACTAAAAAACTTAAGAATGCGATGGTAAGCAATATTCTTATCGAACGCCCTACAGGCGCAGCTAAAGTAACTATTAGCACTGCACGTCCTGGTATCGTGATCGGTAAAAAAGGCGAAGACATTGAGAAATTACAACGCGAATTAACAGCCATTATGGGTGTTCCTGCGCAAGTAAGTATCAACGAAATCGATCGCCCAGATTTAGACGCTCGTTTAGTTGCTGAGGCAATCGCTTCTCAATTAGAAAAACGTGTAATGTTCCGTCGTGCTATGAAGCGTGCGGTTCAAAACTCTATGCGTGCTGGTGCTAAAGGTATCAAAGTAGAAGTTTCAGGCCGTCTAGGTGGTGCTGAGATTGCTCGTACTGAATGGTATCGTGAAGGTCGTGTACCTCTTCATACTCTTCGTGCTGACATCGACTATGCTACTATGCGTGCTGAGACTACTTACGGTACGATCGGCGTTAAAGTATGGATCTTCCGTGGTGAGATCTTGGGCGGCATGAAACAAGTCATGAACCCAGCTCCAGCTGAAGAACGTCCAGCTAAACGTGGCCGTGGTCGTGGTGAAGGTCAAGAGCGTCGTGGTCGTCGCAATGATCGTTCTGCTGAAAAAGGAGAATAATCCATGTTACAACCTAAACGTACTAAATTCCGTAAAGTGCAAAAAGGCCGTAACACTGGTCTAGCACATCGCGGTAGCTCAGTATCTTTTGGTACTATTGCACTTAAATCAGTTGAACGTGGTCAAATGACAGCACGTCAAATTGAAGCAGCGCGTCGTACAATCAGCCGTCGTATTAAACGTGGTGGTAAGATCTTTATCCGTGTTTTCCCAGACAAACCAATTACTGAAAAACCATTAGAAGTTCGTATGGGTAAAGGTAAAGGTTCTGTGGAATACTGGGTTTGCCAAATCAAACCAGGTAAAGTCTTGTACGAAATTGATGGTGTTAACGAAGAACTTGCTCGCGAAGCGTTTACGCTTGCTGCTGCAAAACTTCCGTTTAAAACCACTATCGTGACTCGGACGGTAATGTAATGAAAACTAATGATCTACGTGAAAAGTCGGTAGAAGAGTTGACAGCTTTGCTTGATGAGCAACAGCTTAACCAATTCCGTCTTCGTATGGCAAAAGCAACTGGTCAATTGGGTAAATCGCACGAAGTTGCGCTTACTCGTAAGACAATTGCTCGTATTAAGACCCTCCTTACCGAAAAACAGGGGAACGGACAATGAGTGAACAAACAGTTCGCACGTTAACCGGTAAAGTAGTTAGCGACAAGATGGACAAGTCTATCGTTGTTCTTATCGAACGCCGCGTTCAACACCCGTTGTATGGCAAATTAATCCGCCGTTCAACTAAATTACACGCTCATGATGAAAACAATGTTGCTAAAGTTGGCGACGTAGTAAGCATCAAAGAAAGCCGCCCAATGTCTAAAACTAAGTCTTGGACTTTAGTTGAAGTTGTTGAAGCTGCTGCTGAGTAATTAAACGTTCTTGCATCATCGGTCAATTTCGAGTACTCTTTGAGCCTTTCGAAATTGCGACCGGTGATGCTCGGTTTTGGAGTAGGGCAATGATTCAAACCGAAAGTATGCTCGACGTAGCAGACAACAGTGGTGCTCGCCGCGTACAATGTATTAAAGTACTTGGTGGTTCACATCGTCGTTATGCTTCTGTTGGCGACATTATTAAAGTTACTGTAAAAGAAGCTATTCCACGCGCACGTGTTAAAAAAGGTGACGTGATGAATGCTGTAGTTGTACGTACAAAATTCGGCATCCGTCGTGCAGATGGTTCAGTTATTCGTTTCGACGATAACGCAGCTGTTATTTTGAACAACAACAAAGCGCCGATTGCAACTCGTATTTTCGGACCAGTGACTCGTGAACTTCGTACTGAACAGTTCATGAAAATTATTTCATTGGCTCCTGAAGTTCTATAAGAGGCACTCATGGCTAAGATTAAAAAGGGCGATCAAGTAATTGTGATCGCAGGTAAAGAAAAAGGCAAACAAGGTACTGTTTTGTCTGTTTCAAATGACCGTGTTAAGGTTGAAGGCCTTAACTTGGTAACGAAGCATCAAAAGCCTAACCGAGCTACTGGCGCTGAAGGCGGCATCGTAACTCAAGAAGCTGAGCTTCATATCTCTAACGTGGCAATTTTTAATGCTACAACCCAAAAGGCTGACCGTGTTGGTTACCAAGTGATTGAAGGCGTGAAAACTCGCGTATTCAAATCTAATGGTGAATCAGTGGCGGTAGCGAAGTAATAGGTTGACTAGGCAATGGCCAGACTTAAAACGCGTTACAACGACGAACTTAAGGCTCAATTAAAAGAAACATTGGGCGTTAAGAATGTGATGGATATCCCTCGCATTACAAAAATTACCATCAACATGGGTGTTGGTGCTGCATCAGCTGACAAGAAATTGTTAGATGGCGCTCTTTCTGATATGCAAGCAATTGCTGGTCAAAAACCAGTACTTACTTTAGCTCGTAAATCTATCGCTGGTTTCAAAATCCGTGATGGTTGGCCGATCGGCTGTAAAGTTACTTTACGTGGCGAACGTATGTACGAATTCTTAGACCGTTTGATCTCTATCGCGATCCCTCGTATCCGTGACTTCCGTGGTTTCTCTGCGAAATCATTTGATGGTCGTGGTAACTACTCAATGGGTCTTAAGGAACAAATCATGTTCCCTGAAATCGATTTTGATAAGATTGATCGTATTCGTGGTATGGACATTACCATCACTACGACTGCTCGCACCGATGACGAAGGCCGTGCGCTTATGCGTGCATTCGGCTTCCCGTTCAAATAAGAGGTCGATATGGCTAAGAAAGGTATGATTAATCGCGAATTGAAACGCGAAGCTACTGTTGCTAAATACGCTGCGAAACGTGCTGAATTAAAAGCAATTATCGCAAACGTAAATGCATCAGACGAAGAACGTTTCGAAGCGATGATGAAATTTCAAGCATTACCACGTAATGCGTCTCCAGTACGTCTACGTAACCGTTGTGGTTTAACTGGTCGTCCTCATGGTTACTTCCGTAAGTTCGGTTTAAGCCGTAACAAATTACGTGAAACAGTAATGCAAGGTGATGTACCGGGCGTTGTTAAGGCAAGCTGGTAAGGAGCACTATAAATGAGTATGCAAGATACCGTTGCCGACATGCTAACACGTGTTCGTAACGCACAAATGGCAAAGAAACAAACTGTTTCTATGCCAAACTCAAAGTTGAAAGTTGCGATTGCTAACGTACTTCAACAAGAAGGTTATATCGCTGATGTAGCTGTTGCTGATAATGAAGGCAAAGCGACTTTAACGATTACTTTAAAATATTTCGAAGGCAAACCAGTTATCGATACTGTGAAACGCGTAAGCCGTCCTGGTCTACGTCAATATCGCGGTAAAGATGCACTTCCTAGCGTTAAGCAAGGTTTAGGTATTGCAATTGTTTCTACAAGCAAAGGCATCATGACTGATCGCGCTGCACGTGCTGCAGGTATCGGTGGTGAAGTTATTGCTTTTGTTTCTTAATAGGTGATTCCTCATGTCTCGTGTGGCTAAAGCCCCAGTAACTGTACCTAACGGTGTTACAGTTACTCAGAACGGCCGGCAGGTCGAAGTGAAAGGCAGCAAAGGTACATTGTCTTTCAACCTGCATGCGCTGGTCGAGCTAAAACAGGAAGACGGTACTCTAGTTATTGCTCCTAAAGCTGAATCTAAAGATGCTTGGATGCAAGCTGGTACTGCTCGCGCTGTGCTTAACAACCTTGTAAAAGGTGTTAACGAAGGTTTCGAACGTAAGTTACAACTGATTGGTGTTGGTTATAAAGCTGCGGTTAAAGGTAACATTGTTAACCTTAACCTTGGTTTCTCTCACCCGATCGACTACAACCTTCCTGAAGGTGTAACTGCAGAAACTCCTACTGCAACTGAAATTGTACTTAAATCAGCAGATAAAGCTAAATTAGGTCAAGTTGCTGCAGAAATCCGTGGTTACCGTCCGCCAGAGCCTTATAAAGGTAAAGGTGTTCGTTATTCTGACGAAGTTGTACTTCGTAAAGAAGCTAAGAAGAAATAAGGCGCGAGGTTCTTATGAACGAAAAGAAACAATCCCGTTTGCGTCGTGCGAAAAGCACACGCTTGCACATCCGTGCATTGGGTGCGACTCGTTTGTGTGTAAACCGCACTCCGCGTCACATCTATGCTCAAGTTATCTCTGCAGATGGTGGCAAAGTATTAGCGCAAGCTTCTACTTTAGACGCTACTCTACGTGCTGGTACTACTGGTAACGTTGAATCGGCTCAGAAAGTTGGTGCTTTAATTGCAGAACGTGCTAAAGCGGCTGGTGTAACTAAAGTTGCATTTGACCGTTCTGGTTTCAAATATCATGGTCGTATCAAAGCCTTGGCTGATGCTGCTCGTGAAAACGGCTTGGAGTTCTAATCATGGCTAAAGTTGAACAAAACGAAGGTCTTGTTGAAAAGCTGGTTGCCGTTGATCGTGTAGCCAAAGTTGTTAAGGGTGGTCGTATCTTCTCTTTCACAGCATTAACTGTTGTGGGTGATGGTAATGGTCGCGTAGGTTTTGGTCGTGGTAAAGCACGTGAAGTTCCAGCTGCTATTTCTAAAGCACTTGAAGCTGCTCGTCGCAACATGATTACTGTTGACCTTGTTGACGGTACTGTTCAGCACCCTATCAATGCTCGTCACGGTGCAAGCCGCGTTTACATGCAACCTGCTTCTGAAGGTACTGGTGTAATTGCTGGTGGCGCTATGCGTGCAGTTTTAGAAGCTGTAGGTGTACGTAACGTATTAACTAAGTGTTATGGTTCTACTAACGCTGCTAACGTAGTAAACGCAACTTTTAACGGTTTGCGTGATATGACTTCTCCTGAGAAAGTTGCTGCGAAACGTGGTTTATCAGTAGCACAAATTCAAGGGTAATCAATCATGAAAACGATTAAAGTTACCCAGACTAAATCTTCATCGCATCGCTTGAAAAATCACAAGCTTAGCCTTAAAGGTTTAGGTCTGCGTCGTATTGGTCATACAGTTGAAGTGCAAGATACGCCTTCTAACCGTGGTATGATCAACCAAGTTTACTATATGGTTAGTGTAGAGGAATAAGCCATGACTCTGCGTTTAAATACAATTGCACCTGCAGAAGGTGCTAAGCGTGACAACCTACGTTTAGGCCGTGGTATCGGCTCTGGCGTTGGTAAGACTGGTGGCCGTGGTGTCAAAGGTCAAAACTCACGTAAGAGCGGTGGTACACGTCCTGGTTTCGAAGGTGGTCAAACTGCGTTATATCGTCGTTTACCTAAATTCGGTTTCACTAGCCAAATGGCTTTGAAAACTGCTGAAGTACGTTTATCAGAACTCGCTAAAGTTGAAGGCGACATCGTGTCTCTTGAAACTTTAAAAGCTGCTAACGTTGTACGTAAAGATATGTTACGTGCACGTATCGTACTTTCTGGTGAAATTACTCGTGCGTTCACTGTTCAAGGTGTTGCATTGACTAAAGGCGCTAAAGCTGCTGTTGAAGCTGCTGGCGGTAAAGTCGAGGAGTAATCCCCAGTGTCTATGACTCCTAGTTCGACAGGTCATGTTAACATGATGAAAGGCCAGCCTTTTCATGTGAAATATCGTGAAATTATCCGCCGTATGATGTTCCTCATCGGGGCGTTGTTGGTTTTTCGACTGGGAGCACATATTCCAGTACCGGGCATTAACAATGCCGCACTAGAGAATCTGTTTAATGCAAACCAAGGTACGATCCTTGGTTTGTTTAACATGTTCTCAGGTGGTGCATTAGAGCGTATGTCAATTCTTGCTCTTGGGATTATGCCGTATATCTCTGCATCGATTATTGTGCAGTTAATGTCTACGGTTGTTCCTTCGCTGGAAGCTTTAAAGAAAGAAGGCGAACAAGGTAAGCGTAAGATCAATCAATATACGCGACAAGGCACATTGTTTCTTGCACTTGTGCAAGCTGTTGGGATGTGTGCAGGTCTGATTAGTCAAAATATTACTTTGACTAGTGGACTTGCTTTTTACGTTCCTGCTGTAACTTCTCTGGTTGCAGGTACAATGTTCCTGATGTGGTTAGGTGAGCAAATTACAGAGCGTGGAGTGGGGAATGGTATTTCCATGATCATCTTCGCTGGTATTGTTGCTGGTTTGCCGAACTTGGTTCTGCAATCTTTAACCTCAGTAGATAATGGCCAATCAAGCTTAATTGGTCTTGCAATTTTTGCATTGCTGTCTGTTGCAGTGTTAGCAGCAATTGTGTTTATTGAGAAGGCGCAGCGTCGTATTCCGGTAAACTATGCTCAAAAACAACAAGGTCGTCGTGTATTTACCGCTCAGCAAACACATTTGCCATTAAAAATTAATATGGCGGGTGTGATTCCTGCAATTTTTGCAAGTTCATTGCTATTGTTCCCAGCGAGCTTAGGGCAATGGGTAGGCAGCGCAGATCCAAATGCTGGCGTGATTAAACGTGGCCTACAAGATTTGGCACTCGTATTGTCGCCGGGTCAACCGATGTATTTGGTGCTATTTGGCGCATTAATTATCTTCTTCTGTTACTTCTATACTGCGCTAGTATTTAGCCCGAAAGAAGTGTCAGAGAATTTAAAACGTAGTGGTGCTTATGTACCGGGTATTCGTCCTGGTGAGCAAACTGCACGCTATTTAGATCATATTTTGAATCGTTTGACTTTTATTGGCGCGGTTTATATCACAATCATCTGTTTAATGCCGATGATTCTACAAAGTTCATTTGGTATTCCATTTAGCTTAGGTGGTACGTCTTTACTGATCGTAGTGGTGGTGGTGATGGACTTTATGGCTCAGCTTCAAGCTCATCTCACATCGCATCAATATGACAATCAATCGTTAATGCGTAAAACGACTGCTCATCCGAAAGGATAAGCGCACTTAGAGGTTTCATTATGAAAGTTCAAGCTTCTGTAAAGAAAATTTGTGGTAGCTGTAAAGTTATCCGTCGTAATGGGGTTATTCGCGTAATTTGCAGCGCAGAACCTCGTCATAAGCAGCGTCAAGGTTAATCTGATCAAGACCTGTTGATTTCAGTAGGCTAATTAGGTTATTATCCGCCCCTCAAAGATTTTGTCGGGCGGTTGATTATCTTAACTGCCTTTTTGGAGAAAATTGAATGGCTCGTATTGCCGGTGTAAACATTCCGGATAACAAGCATGCTGTTATCTCTCTAACGTACATTTTTGGTATTGGTCGCCACACTGCAAAAGCTATCTTAGCTGCTGCTGGTATTGCACCAACAACTAAAATTCGTGAATTAGATGACGCTCAGCTTGATGCGATTCGTGCAGAAGTTACTAAGGTTCCTACCGAAGGTGATTTACGTCGCGAAATTTCCATGAACATTAAACGTTTAATGGATTTAGGCTGCTACCGCGGTCTTCGTCATCGTCGCAGCTTGCCTGTCCGTGGTCAACGCACCAAAACTAACGCACGTACCCGTAAAGGTCCGCGCAAACCTATTAAGAAATAAGATTTCTGGAAGCTAAAAGATGGCTAAAGATACTCGCACACGCAAGAAGGTCACTCGTACCGTCTCTGAAGGTGTTGCACACATTCACGCTTCTTTTAATAACACCATTGTGACTATTACCGATCGTCAAGGTAATGCACTGGCTTGGGCTACCTCTGGTGGACAAGGCTTCCGTGGATCACGTAAATCAACTCCGTTTGCTGCTCAGGTAGCTGCTGAGGTTGCTGGTAAAGCTGCTTTAGATTACGGTTTGAAAAACTTGGACGTCCTTGTAAAAGGTCCTGGTCCAGGTCGTGAATCTGCGGTTCGTGCTTTAGGTGCAGTGGGTTATAAAATTAACAGCATTACCGATGTGACGCCAATCCCGCACAACGGTTGCCGTCCACCTAAAAAACGTCGCGTGTAAGGAGAAACATTCATGGCTCGTTATATTGGTCCAAAATGCAAACTCTCTCGCCGCGAAGGGACAGACCTGCAATTAAAATCTGGCGTTAAACCATTTGACGTCAAAACAAAAAAAGCTGCTAAAGCACCTGGCCAACATGGTGGCGCTCGTGGCGGCAAACAATCTGAGTACTCACTACAATTACGTGAAAAACAAAAAGTACGTCGTATGTACGGTGTTTTAGAGCGTCAATTTAGTAACTACTACAAAGAAGCTGCTCGTGTTAAAGGCGCAACAGGTGAAAACTTGTTGAAACTTCTTGAAAGCCGTCTAGATAACGTTGTTTATCGCATGGGTTTTGGTTCTACACGTGCAGAAGCTCGTCAGCTTGTATCTCACCGTTCAATCACTTTAAATGGTCGTCGTGTTAATATCGCGTCTATCCAAGTTAAAGCTGGTGACGTTGTTGCAGTTCACGAAGGCGCTAAACAACAATTGCGTATTAAAAACGCAGTTGAGTTAGCGACTCAACGTGGCATTCCATCTTGGATTGAAATTGATCATTCTAAATTGGAAGGTACATTCAAAGCTGCACCAGATCGCTCTGATTTACCTGCTGAAATCAACGAAAGCTTGATTGTAGAATTGTATTCTAAATAATCCTTGAGGTAGCAATAATGACGCGTACTGCAAATGAGTTTCTAACTCCGCAAGCGATTAAGGTCGAAGCGGCAAGCGGGACCTCGGCAAAAGTTATTCTAGAACCATTAGAGCGTGGCTTTGGTCATACTCTTGGTAATGCTTTACGTCGTATCCTTTTGTCTTCTTTACCTGGCGCAGCCGTGGTTGAAGTAGAGATTGAAGGTGTCGAGCACGAGTACAGTACTTTGGAAGGCTTGCAGCAGGACATCGTCGAGCTCTTGCTGAACCTAAAAGGATTGTCTATTAAGCTGTTCGATCAAAATGAAGCTTATCTGACATTGGAAAAACAAGGTCCTGGCGACGTTACAGCCGCTGACCTTCGTTTACCACACAATGTTGAAGTGGTTAACCCTGAACATTTGATCGGTACTTTAAGTGCTTCTGGCTCATTAAAAATGCGCCTGAAAGTTTCTCAAGGTCGTGGTTATGAGACTTCTGATTCACGCTTCCCTGAGGGTGAAACTCGCCCAGTGGGTCGTTTGCAATTAGATGCTTCTTACAGCCCAATCAAACGTGTGTCTTACACAGTGGAAAACGCTCGTGTAGAACAACGTACTGACCTTGATAAATTGATCATTGATCTTGAAACCAACGGTACTGTTGATCCTGAAGAAGCAATCCGCAAAGCGGCAACAATCTTGCAACAACAAATTGCAATTTTTGTTGATCTTCAGAAAGATCAAGCACCAGTTGCTCAAGAGCCTCGTGAAGAAGTTGATCCGATTTTGCTTCGTCCAGTAGATGATCTAGAGCTTACTGTTCGTTCTGCTAACTGTTTGAAAGCAGAAAATATTTACTACATTGGCGATCTTGTTCAACGTACTGAAGTTGAGTTGCTTAAAACTCCTAACTTAGGTAAAAAATCGTTGACTGAGATTAAAGATGTTCTGGCATCGAAAGGCTTGCAATTGGGCATGCGTTTAGAGAACTGGCCACCGGCTAGCCTCCGCATGGACGATCGCTTTGCTTATCGTAGCCGTTAATTAAGTAGGACTATCACCATGCGTCATCGTAATAGTGGTGTGAAATTAGGCCGTACAAGCAGTCATCGTAAAGCGATGTTCCAAAACATGGCTAATTCTTTGTTCGAACACGAGTTAATTAAAACTACTGTTCCTAAAGCAAAAGAATTACGTCGTGTTGCTGAGCCTTTAATCACTTTAGCTAAAGTCGATTCTGTAGCAAACCGCCGTTTAGCGTTTGCTCGTACTCGTTCAGCTGCAACTGTTGGTAAATTATTTACCGTTCTTGGCCCTCGTTACAAAGAACGTAACGGCGGTTATCTACGTGTTCTTAAAGCGGGCTTCCGTGCAGGTGATGCTGCACCGATGGCTTACGTTGAGCTAGTAGATCGCGAAGTTAACTAATTTCGTGAAGAGCAGCGTACGTTGTTCTAAAAAAGGTCGGTTTAACCGACCTTTTTTAATGCCTGCAGTTTTGTGTTGGCTGTATATTGTTAGACAATAATTCAATTTGTCCTTAAAAGATAAAAATAAATCGCCTTTTGCTTAAACTTGACATTGTGCATTGTCAAAAATGTGATTTAATAAATATAAATCTAAGATAGGTTAAAAGAACAACATGGAAAAACAAGTTGATATTCTCATTGTAGGTGCAGGGATCTCCGGTGTAGGTTTGGCTGCGCATCTTTCAAAAAAATGTCCAAATCGTTCATTTGAAATTATTGAACGTCGTGAAAGTTTCGGTGGTACATGGGATCTTTTTAAATATCCGGGTATTCGTTCTGATTCGGACATGTCAACTTTTGGCTTTAATTTTAAGCCGTGGAAAAAATCTAGTGTGCTTGCTGATGGGTCTTCGATTAAAGGCTACCTTTCTGAAGTGATTGACGAATATAAGATCAAAGAAAAAATTCATTTTCAACATCGTGTTGTGAGTGCAAATTACGACTCACAAACTCGTAAATGGTCTGTTGTTATTGAAGATGCGAAGAAGAAACAACAAACCTGGGTTGCAAATTTCGTCTTTGGCTGTACGGGTTATTATAATTATGACCAAGGGTTCCAACCTGAGTTCGCAGGGCAGGAAAATTTCAAAGGTACTTTTATTCATCCACAGCATTGGCCTGAAAATTTTAATTATGCAGGCAAAAAAGTGGTGATTATTGGTAGTGGCGCAACAGCGATTACACTGGTACCAGCTATGGCAAAAGGCGGTGCAGGGCATGTGACTATGCTACAGCGTTCTCCAACCTATATTGCCTCAGTACCTTCTATTGACATCATTTACGACAAAATGCGTAAAGTATTACCTGAAGATGTTGCTTATAAACTTACCCGTGCACGAAATATCGGTGTCCAACGGGCTGTTTATGCTGTTGCACAAAAGCAACCTAAATTACTCCGTAAGTTTTTATTAAAATCAATTGAGTTACAATTGAAAGGTAAAGTGGATATGAAGCACTTTACCCCAGATTATAATCCTTGGGATCAACGCCTTTGTGTGGTGCCAGATGGTGATTTGTTTAAAATTTTACGTGAAGGCCGTGCATCTGTTGAAACTGATCAAATTGAAAGTTTTACTGAAAATGGCATTCAATTGAAATCAGGTAAACATCTTGATGCAGACGTGGTGATTTCAGCGACAGGTCTCAACATTCAAATTCTAGGCGGCATCAGTGCCACAATCGATGGACAGCCATTAAATACCTCTAAACATATGTTATATCGTGGTGTTATGGTCAGTGATGTACCCAATATGGCGATGATTATTGGCTATATTAATGCTTCATGGACTTTAAAAGTCGATATTGCTTCTGAATACATCTGTAAATTGATTAACTATATGGATCAAAATCGTTATAACCAAGTGATTCCACAAGGTGATGCGACCGAGTTGTTAGAAGATACGGTGATGGGCAGTTTGACCTCAGGCTATATTGCACGTGCAGCAGATGTGATGCCAAAACAGGGTAAACATGCACCGTGGAAAGTCAGCAATAACTATTTGGCAGATCGTAAAGAATTAAAGCATGCTTCATTTGAAGATGGAGTGCTGAAATTTGAAAAAAAGTCTGATCAAGTGGCTGCTAAACCCAGATTAGTTTCTTAAGTCTATTACATAAAAAAGGAGCATGATGCTCCTTTTTTTTTACTTCAGATGTGTGACTTTAGGGTTTTATTTGATGCGTATTATTTGTCGAAAAATATATCATGTTGAAAATAAGGAAAAACACACAGGGTTAATGTGAATATTCAAGAACATTCAGAATTTATAAAATTAAATGATTATGAGCTATATACCCAAGCTTGGCAGCCTGAAACAGCAGATAAAGATGTAACTTTGGCTCCGATTATATTGATGCATGATTCACTGGGGAGTGTGGATTTGTGGCGTGATTTTCCTGCGCAATTGGCTTCTGCGTCTGGCAGAAAGGTCATTGCTTATGATCGGTTGGGTTTTGGTCGTTCGTCAGCAAATCCTGATGTATTAAGTACTGATTTTGTCTATGCCGAAGCACAGCAGGGCTTTAAGGCGCTACTTCAACATTATTCCATTCAACAGTTTATCGTGATGGGACATAGTGTCGGTGGGGGAATGTCTGTCGTGATTGCCAGTGAATATACTGAACAATGTCGAGGTCTGATCTCCATAGCAGCACAGTATGAAGTGGAAGAACTGACATTATCGGGTATACGTGAAGCCAAAATAGGGTTTGCGCAGCTGGGACAACTTGAACGCTTGGCTAAATATCATGGGGATAAAGCCCAATGGGTTTTGGATGCTTGGACTGAAACTTGGCTCTCACCGAGTTTTCGTCAATGGAACCTCGAGCAATATGTTGGAAAAGTACGGTGTCCAAGCTTGATCATCCATGGAGAACTGGATGAATACGGGACGACAGCACAAGCTCAGAAACTTTTTTCGGGTATACAAGGTGATGCTGAACTAGAGATTTTGGAAGGGCTTCATCACATGCCGCATAAAGAGCAACCCGCATTGGTCACTGCACTGATCTGTGATTTTGTGAATGATTTAAGTTGATATCGAAAGAATGAAAAAAGCCCATCAGATGATGGGCTTTGTTGTTATAAAGAGCGGGAAATCAGCTCTTTCATAATTTCATTGGTACCTGCATAAATACGATTGGCTCGATTGTCGATATAAGCCCGTGCAATTGGATATTCAAGCATATAGCCATATCCACCATGCAACTGCAGACATTCATCCACGACTTTGGAAAACATTTCTGAAATTTTGTATTTAGCAGCGGCTGCAGCGTCAATACCGAGCTGTTCCTCAAGTTGTAGTTCCATACAGCGATCTAGATAAGCTCGACAAAAATCGATCTCAGTACGTAGTTCTGCCAATTTAAAACGGGTGTTTTGGAAACTTGATACGGTCTTGCCAAATGCCTTACGTTCTTTGGTGTATTGAACTGTGTGCGCAAAGGCTGCTTCTGCACCTGCTTGGCAAATAATCGCAACCAACATGCGCTCCCAAGCCAATTCCTTCATCAGCATCATAAAGCCCATACCTTGCATGCCGAGTAAGTTGCTTTTAGGGACGCGGACATTATCAAAGAACAGTTCACAGGTATCCTGACCTTTCATGCCAATTTTGTTTAAAGGTTTGCCTTTACTAAAACCGACGCGATCTGCCTCGACGATAATTAGCGATAAATTAGCTGAGCCTTTTTCACTATTGCCTGTCTTACAGACCACAATCGCCATGTCACATAAATAGCCATTGGTGATAAAGATTTTTGACCCATTAATAATATAGTCATCACCATCTTCTGTAGCGGTTGTGCGTACGGCTTGTAGGTCTGAACCTGTGCCCGGTTCGGTCATTGCAATGGCAGTCACGGTTTCGCCAGATGCCATTTTCGGCAGCCAATGCAGCTTTTGTTCTTCATTGCCAAAGTTATGAATATAATTGGCCACGATGTCGGAATGCAGTGAAAAGCCGGTAGAGGAGTCCATGGCATATGCCTGCTCTTCAATCAGAATCATGCTATAAAGCCGGTCTACACCATAGCCGCCATAAGCTTCGGGCATTGTTGGACAAAGCAAGCCCATGGCACCGGCTTTATTCCATAAGTCACGGTCAACATGTTGTTGTTTTTCATATTTTTCGATATTGGACACAACTTCTTTTTCATAAAATTTTCGTACTGTTTCACGAAATGCATCATGTTCTGCATTAAATAATTGACGTGGCAGCATGTTGTTGAGAGGGCGAATCGCTCCAGATTGCATTTTGAATATCCTATTCATTTTTATGGCTTTGTCTCAACTTATAAGATGCAGCGTGTGACTACAATGTGCAGAACATTCAAAAGCAAGAATTGCGATGAAGGATTCGGTCAATCTTTGAAAACACTCCACTTCAATGGGGTGGATGAGTTACACTAGACGGGTTCAACGATTGGGGAAGACAATGACTGATGAAATCAGCTTAGAAGAGCGTAAAGTGATCTACCGTGCACGTCGTGGTTTAAAAGAGATTGATGTTTATTTTGATCCCTACGTCAAAAATTACTATTTACAAGCCGATGCAGCTGAAAAAGACATGTTTGCAGAACTCGTTGCTGCAGAAGATCCAGATTTGTTGGATTGGTTTATGGAAGTTAGTGAACCGCCACGTCCTGAATTAAAAACGTTTATTCAAAAATTAAAACATTACGTTCATGGATAATCGGCAATTCAAACTGAAACGCAGTTTTTTATCGCATGCGTTTCAGTTTTTTATTTTTGCGGTATTGATGACGCTGCTTTATCAGTTACTAACACCCATGCTTTGGGGGATATTTTTCCTCATCGGGCTAGTGGTTTATGTTCTGTTTTTCCGTAAGCATTTACACGTCACCAGTCTAGAATATTTGGATGGAACTGATTGGTCTTTGCAACGACTCAACCGCCCAGTACAACGTGTTCAAATTAGCCATATTTTGGATCATCAAATGTATATTGTGGTGTACTTTATGCATGCACGTGCAAAACCAGTGATTATTTGGCGCGATCAATTGTCATTGAAACAGTGGAAATCACTCAAAGTATTGGCCAAAATGATCTAATTGTTAGACAGCCTTGTTTTTTCAAATTCAATAAAATGCACATATTTCATTATCTTATTTTGTAGGTAAAATAATCTTGTCTGACAGGATTGAAATTTATTGGCAAAATATTTAAATTGTCTGACAATTTTAAGCTGTGCGGTGATTCTCCGTCTATATATTAGCCTTACCAACAGCCGTTAAAGGAAATCATCATGATGATGCCAACTTGGATGTTTCTGGTAATAGCGATTGTGTTAGCAATTGTTATAGGACGACTGGGAACAGTGCTGAAGGAACAGTTAACTCAAAAATAAGCAGTCAAACGCTTTCACAGTTAATAAGTAGCATGTGCCGAACCGTCGCTATGCTACTTTTTTTTGCCTAAAATTTAGTCTTTGTAAAAAATCAGTCAATTGCATTCAGCGTGATTCGTGGCACATTGTGTCGTTCAAATTAGAGCAAATACTCTTTTATTCAATTTTTGCTTCTGATATGTTTGTCGTGATGGACATAAACACAATTATAGAGGACAGGAAAATGTCGAGCGTCCAAAAAATATGCCAGGGTGTGGCAGTTGTAGCAATAACAAGTACATTATTCGCGGGTTGTTCGCAGGTTGTAAAAACCGGTGCTAATGTCGCACTCGGATTTACTGAAAAACATATTGTGCCACCCATTTTAGCCATGGAAGATGCTGAAATGGTGTGTAATTCAGGTAATTCATTAACTCCAGCAATTATGGCCACCAAAGATATGGGCGCAGATCCAACACGTGTGGCTGTGTTGATGTATTCAGCAGCAGGGATTTGTGCAGAACAAAAAGCCTTGGACGCAGAGTTACGTTATTTACGTGCATCTAAAGCCAACCAAGTGACTGAAGCACAGGATGCCCGTGTTGAGCAAAAACGTTGGGCGGCACTTGCGGCACAGCGTCAATATACCGGCTATCAATTATTTCAAGATCGTTTTGAAAAGAAGTATAAGAAAAGTCTAGGTGAAGGCTGTCCAAAAATGAACAGCGACATTGACCAAACAGTGTATATGTTGGGAATGTTAAGTGGCTTACAGGCCATGACCAATGATATTAACTCAGGTGGGGCGGTAAACGTTCCTAAAGACATTGCTGCGATCGTTGAACGCGGTATGGTGTGTCTGAATAATGAAAAATTCTGGGGCGCACCAAATGCAACCCGCGCTGTGATCTGGACGTTATTGCCGGGTGCAGGAGATGGAAAACCTGATCCATACCAAACCTTAAAACAATCGGCGCAAATTGGTGAGCAAAAAGGCGTAAGACTGTCACATGCGTTATATGCAGTTGCTGCACAAGCCAGTGGCGATGATGCGAAAATCCGTGATGCCTTACGTACTTTTGCACAGGCACGTAGCGATGAAAAACCTGTTAACCCGCAATTTAAGCTCATCGATAGTATGGCTGAAAGCATGGTGAAGGGGATTTCAGATCGTTATTGGACTGAACATACAGGCGTTCGTACCGGTGATGATGGTATGGAACATTTCTGGGATGAAAGTGCCAATAGTTCAGAACTCGATGATTTGTTTAGTGGCGATGCTGAAACCAGTGGTGCTACAGAAACGAGTGGCGCTGCAACAAATTAATAAAGCATGTAGTCCAAATGTGAGGTACAGGAGGAGCGAAAATGAAAACACAATTTTTAATTCCGAAAATTGTCTTTCTTGCCGTATTCGTTTCGATCTGTGCCTCGCTACAGGTATTTAAAGACTATTTTATCTACTGGCAAGATGACTTATTTCATGACTTTTGGCGCTTATGGACCGCGCATTGGGTTCACGTCGGTTGGATTCATTTTGCTTTAAATATGTTGGCCTTTATCTGCTTACCGTTTATTTTTCCAAGAGTTTCGACGTGGCATTTTGTTGCCATCTTATTGATTTTATCCCCTTTAATCAGTCTAAGTTTCTATTTTTTCCTTCCCGATATTGAAGCCTATGCAGGATTATCTGGTGTCTTGCATGGCGCCTATGTTGCGGTCGCTTGCGTACATTTAATGTATAAGCGGGAGCGAAATTTTGCAGCCTTTGTCCTCTTGCTGATTTTGGCAAAATTGGTGTGGGAAAATACCGTAGGGAATACCGGAACGGCAGAATTAATAGGAAGCCCCGTTTTAGTCGAAGCCCATTTATTGGGGGTGATTTGGGGCATTGTCATCGCCGTGTTTTATCTTATTGGTAATTATTTCTGGGATCGCTAACGCACTTTAGGTGATTGGGTTGACAAAAAAAACCGAAAAGAAAATACATATTGTCATTTTAATGTTTTGAATATTGATGCAAATTTAAACGTAATAATAAAACAGTTAGGTCAGGGAAAGGAACTTCTCGAGCCGATAAGGAAAAGGATGCTTGGCCCCGCTAGGCTCCAAAATAAAAAATAGGAAGACTCATGCAAAATGATACACAAAACAGATCCGGCATCGTCGGGCTGTTAAGGTATGTCTGGACAGAATGGATTTCGACTCTAGTCGTGTTGATCTTGCTTCTGCTTACATTGATTATCGGGACAGGGGAGATGATTCATGGTCAGCTTCTGCGTACTGGTGAGCGTTTGTATGGTAATGAAAGCATTGGGATGCAGTATTCATTTTTACGTGCAGAACCGACCAAGCCAGATTGTGACCGCCACCCAGATGTAGATAAAATGGTGCAAACGCAAATGAAAGCCAATGCGGCTGACGAATTTGCAGATATTTTTGGTACAGCATCTGAATCCGATGTACGTGCATCAGTCATGGCAGGTGTACAGCAATGTGAAGAAAAATTCCAATTTTATGACAAAGCAAAAGCTTATTTAGATGAGCATCCAAGTATTCGTACTTATCGTGCGATTGAGACGACATTCTTTGGCATCTTTAAATTTGGTTCTGAAAACCGTGTATTGATTCTTTTATTGATGGTCTTGGTATCTGCCATTACCGCTTCAGTGAAGTTCCATCATATTGGTCTACGTGCGCCAACTACACGCTTGGATTATAAAGTTTATGCTTTATTCATGGCGATTGGTAATGGTCTATTAACTTTCTCGGTGTATAGCCAATTTAATTCAGTCCTGAATTCTGGGGTGAAATCGACCACGGAAACCTTGGCGGTATATTGGTTGTGGCTAGCCCTGTTTGGTATTGTCACCTTCATCAGTATTTATCAGTTCTTTAAACCACCTGCGGCGAAAGAGCCGGGTCCGGGGAATATTGGTTTTGCGCTATTGAGTGTACCGCTGTATGCCTTTATGGCGATTATTACGGGTGTGGCGTTTACCTTCTTTATGGACTATCCAATGGGTCAGGGGATTTACCTTGGGCAATTGGTCGAGTTCTCTGGGATTTTCCTAAACCTTGCACTGTTTATTTGGGCCGGAATGTTATTGACCCAAACGCGCGTAATGGATTTGTTCTTGGGGATTTTACGTCCATGGAACTTAGCACCTGAGACCTTGACGTGGTTAATTCTGATTGCCGCGGCGATTCCAACCGCTTATACCGGTGCTTCGGGGATCTTTGTTGTAGCAGCAGGTGCAATTATTTATAAAGAAGTGTGGAACTCCGGCTCTCGTCGTCAGTTTGCACTGGCTGTATCGGCAATGTCAGGTTCCTTAGGTGTGGTCATTCGTCCGTGTCTATTGATTATCTTGATTTCGATGCTTGATAGCCGCCATGTCACCTCAGATGAGCTATTTGATCACGGTATCTATGTGTTCTGGCTCACGGCATTCTTGTTCTTGGGTATTTCACTGTTCTTGGCAGAAACACGTTTCCGTGTGGCATCGCCGAAAGTGGCTATTCCGGGCATGCTGAAAGCGTTCATTCCTGTGATTCCGTATATCGTACTGACACTGCTTGTCATTGCTTTCTACAAGTACGGTTTAGATACACAAATGGATGAGTTCACCGCGCCTGTGGTTCTACCGATCATTCTGATTGTTTACATTATGTTTGACCGTTGGTTTGCAGATCGTTTTACTTCGCAAACTGTAGATGCACATGAACAACTCAGCTTACAACATGAGCAAAGTTCTGAGTTCATGCGTGAACATGGTGGACATGGGGCTAACCGTCGTGGTTTCGGTAGTTCAATTTGGTTTGCTTCTTCAGAAACGGTTGGACACATTGGCGCATTAATTATCTTAATGGCCTTGTCGGCAAGTGTCGGCGGTTTGATTGAACGGACAGAAATCGTTGAATTATTACCAACGCATTTGGGCAATATCTATATTTCATTGGCCTTTATCGCATTGTTATTGGCGATTATTGGTATGACGACAGATCCATTCGGGGCAGTAATTTTGGTTGCAGCAACGATTGCACCAGTAGCCTACGAAAATGGTATCCATCCGATTCACTTCTGGATGATCGTTTTGGTTGCCTTTGAGCTCGGTTATGTTTCGCCACCTGTAGCGCTGAATCACTTGCTGACACGACTCTCCGTCGGGGATGAAGAGGTACGGGCAGCAGATGCAGAAGCAAAAGCCCAATACACCAATTTCTATTATCGCTATGAACGTTGGATTTTACCGATCCTTGTATTGTTCCCAGCTTTGGTGATCGTGACTTATGCTCCTTATATTCTGAAACTATTTGGTTGGTACCAATAAATTCGCAGTGAGTTATAAAAAAGCACCTTCAGGTGCTTTTTTATTGAATAAGGGGCTGTGCGATTGATGGTAAATGAATGAGACGATTATGACTCTTTAAATTTATTTTGTAGGATCGGACTACAAAGCAAAATCGCTAAAAATATAAAAGCAAAGCCGAATAGGCTGTAAATGTCTGGCAATTCTTGCCACAGGGCAAAGCCCCAAATACCGGCAAAAATAATCGCTATATAGTTGACGGGGCCAATTTGACCTGCGGGTGCAAGCTTATAGGCATTGGACATAAAAATTTGACTGATATTGGCCAAAAGTCCCGCTGTAATCAGAAAAGCTAACTCCTTTAAACTATAAGGACGCCAGAGCCAGAGCATCGGGATCATCGATATGAGCGTGCCAAAAAAGCAGAAATAAAACACGATGCGTTCAGGTGGTTCAGTTGCTGTAAGGGCACGGACAGTGACAAATGCCATGGCTGCCAAGAAGCTTGCGGTTAGTCCGATGAGTGATAACTGATTGAACATTCCTGCATCGGGCTTTGCGACGAAGAGCACGCCGATTAAACCAATGACGGCGGCAATGAGCATACTCAGGGTCATTTTTTCTTTTAAAAATAACCATGCAATTAAGGGGATGAAGATCGGCGAGGAATAGGTGAAGACCATGGCATTGGAGAGTTTTAAGTGTGCGATGGCATAAAAAAAACCATACATTGCCACCAAGCCCACGATTGAACGCCAGGTATGCATCCACAGTTTTTCAGTTCTAAAAAACGTGCTGCCTTTTTGCAAAATCAGGGGTAAAAAGATCAATAAGCCAACCGCATTGCGAAAAAATACGATGGTGGCATTATCTACCGTGTGAGATGCATAGCGTATACAAACCCCCATGATGGAAAAAAGCAGCGCTGATAGCATAAGAAAGCCAATTGCTTTGGGGATATTTTGTGGTGTAGTAGTGGACATAACAAAAAGGCTAGAAAATCTGATGATATTCTAGCCTATAAGTACACATGGTGTAGCAGAAGTCGGTTATTTTGCTCGTTGTGCTAACTGTGCTTCGAGTAATTTAATTTGTTCTTCTTTCAGTTTAATCAGCTCATCTGCATCTGAATGTTGCTGTTTTAAGCTTTGCTCCTGATCATTCAATTGTTGTTGAATGTCATCTAATTTGGCAATTTCCTCTTTGGCTAAAGAGGCATTTTCAGGCACAGCTGCATCTAAAATGTCTTCTTCGACCAATTTAATGGTGTCAGTCTCTGCGGTAGGGACTGATGCTTCAGTTTCAGATTGGACAGGGACTGCAACAGGCGGTTTAGCCGGTGCAGCGACCATTTCTTCTTGAAGTTCAGATTTATCTGCCGTACTGCTGCTTAACCATTGATATGCAAAAAAGATAGCAATCAATAACGTTAAGCCCCCAATGATTCCAACTAACAATTTTGGATTATGTCTTTGATCTTCTGTCATTGCTTGACCTTAATTTTTATTTAGGCTGACGTGGCTTAAATTGGATCACACCGATATCGTCTGGCACGGCGGGTTGTTCAGGTTGATCGACATGAGTCGGTCGATTTTCACTGTAACCACAATCAATGCATTCGATCCATTCGTCTTTGCCAGAGGTCAGCATGACAACCCGGTCCATCGCTTGGCATTTTGGACATTTTGCACCTGCAATGAAGCGTCGTTTAATGGTCATCATACTTACCTTGAATCTAACTAAGGTCCCTAGTTTAAGCGTTTTTAGATGCGTTCGTCCAACCTTGATGACGCAGCAAAGCATCTATTTTTGGCTCGCGTCCGCGGAAATTGATAAATGCGTCAAGTGCCGTATCTTTTCCGCCAACTGCTAGAATAAATTGTCTAAACGACTTGCCAGTCGAAGTATTAAAAATTCCTTCATTTTCGAATCGGTCGAAGGCATCACTTGCCAAAACCTCTGCCCATTTGTATGAATAATAACCAGCAGCGTAACCACCTGCAAAGATATGACTGAAACCATGTTGGAAACGGTTGTACGAAGTAGTGGGTGCAACTGCATATTTTTGACGAATATCATCTAAGGTTTGTTGGATGCCTGTAGCGTCCAAAGCAGGGTTGGCCTTATGGATATTTAAGTCAAACATGGCAAATTCAATTTGACGTAAAGTTTGCATCCCAGACTGGAAGAAACGTGCATCTTGCAGTGCTTTTAGCAGATCGGCTGGTAAAGTTTGTTTTGATTCGATATGTTCACTGAGTAAATCTAAACTTTCTTGATCCCAAGTCCAAAATTCCATGAATTGACTTGGTAGCTCTACTGCATCCCACGCCACGCCATGTGTACCAGCCACAGCAATATTATCGACTTCAGTGAGCATGTGATGTAAGCCATGACCAAATTCGTGGAACAACGTCGTTACTTCATCATGGGTAAGTAAAGCAGCTTGCTCACCGACAGGTGGGGTAAAGTTGCAGACCATGTAGCAAATTGGTTTTTGCAGACCATTTTCAGTTTGCATGCGTGAACGGAAGCCGCTCATCCATGCGCCGCCACGTTTACCGCTTCGTGCATACAGGTCAAAGTAAAAACCGCCAATCACGCTGCCTTGATCTTCAAGTTCAAAATAACGTGCATCAGGATGCCAAACAGGCGCTTCACGCTCGATTACATTGATGCCATAGAGACGATTTACAATGCTGAACAAGCCTTGAATAATTTTAGGTGCAGGGAAGTAGGGCTTCAGGTCTTCTTGTGACAAATTAAACTGTTGAACTTTGAGTTTTTCTGAATAGAAAGTGGCATCCCACGGTTGCAACTCAGTGATACCGTCTTGCGCTGCAATGGCTTTCAGTTCAGCGATTTCTTTCTCTGCTGGCGCACGCGCATGTTCTGCCAGTTCAATCAGGAACTGATCTACAGTGGCCACATCGGGTGCCATTTTGCTTGCTAAAGACAATTCGGCGTAGTTGTTAAAACCAAGCAGGCTAGCCATTTCCTGACGTAGTTTCAAGATTTCTTCCATGACCGCTGTATTATCAAATTCAGCAGCGTCTGCCTGATCAGAAGCACGTGTGGTATAGGCTTTATAGAGCGCTTCACGTACTTCGCGGTCTTCTGCATAGGTCATAATGGCAATATAAGACGGGAAGTCGAGTGTGGCTACAGCCTGTTCGAGTTCGCGTTGCTGACCATATTGTTTCAGAAGTTCAATACTGCCTTGAGGTAGTCCTTTGAGTTGCGCTTCAGTTAAAGGTTTGAAGTAGGCTTGGGTGGCATCCAATACGTGATTGGAAAAGTCTGATGATAATTGTGAAAGGCGTGCAGAGATTTCTGCATAGCGTTTTTTCGCTTCACCTTCTAAGGCAACGCCTGAAAGTTTAAAATCTCGTAACGCAAGTTTAATCGCGCTTTGCTGTGCTGCAGGAAGCGTGTCAAATACACTGTTGTCATGTACATGCTGATAGGTTTGATACAACACTGTATGTTGACCTAGCTGCGTATAGTACTCACTCAGGCTGGGTAATAAAGATTGGTAGAGCTCTCGAGTTTCAGCATTATTCATCACGGCATTTAGATGCGACAGCACGCCCCAAGCTTCACTCATATTATTTTCAAGATCATCGACCTGTTCTAACGTATTTAGTTGTTTTTGTACCGAATCTGGAACAACTGTCAGTTCATTTAGAAATTGTTGACCGTGTTGAATCGCATTTTGAATTTTTTCTTTGAGTTGATCTAAGGTCATTTGATCAAATTGAGGAACGGGCAAAGTTGCCTTTTCTAAAGTCATATTTTCTACTTCATATAAATCCTGAGTTATTTATAGATGTAGGGTTTGTTGCGGGTTAAATCAAGACTAAATCAGGAATTATTCATCTTCTGCAGAGGTCGCGAAGTCTGCACTGACCTGAAGAATCAAAAAGAGCGCCGAAGCGCTCTTGATTTAAACCTTAATCCGCAGATGATTTTGCATTGGATTTTTTCTTTTTCGGTTTAGATTTTTTCTTCACTTTATCTTTAGCCTTCGCTTCAGATTTGCCTGCAGATTTTTTAGCAGGCTTTTTACCGAATGAACTGGGCTTAGATTTCGACTTTTTGCGTCGTATGGGCTGTTCTCCATCTTCAGCAGCGTTGGTTTTACGTTCTGAAAAGACTTCTTCTTTGGCTGTAGGTTTTGCAACACGAGGGGCACGTGCGCGAATAGCGCGACCTGCATGGCTCAATTGTTGAATCAATTCAAAGTCGATTTTGCGCTCTTCTAGATTTACACCAGCGACTTTAATTTTTACTTCATCGCCGAGACTGAAAACTTGACCTCGAGATTGACCAATTAAGCTCTGACTCGGTTGGTCATAGACAAAGAAGTCATCGCCCAATTGGCTGACGTGGATCATGCCATCAACATATAAGTCTTTGAGCGTTACAAACAGGCCAAATTCAGCAGTTGCACTGATGGTACCGACAAACTCTTCACCCAAATGTTGCTGCATGTAATGGCACTTCAACCATGTAGTAACAGAACGTGATGCTTCATCTGCACGGCGTTCAGTCGCAGAGAAGTGTTCACCAGCATCATCCAGCGAAGCGCCAGAAATTGGGTAAGGCTTTTTCTTCAATTGTGCTTTGATGGCACGGTGAAGTAACAAATCTGGATAACGACGGATTGGAGATGTGAAATGCGTATACGCTTCATAAGCCAAGCCAAAGTGACCTGCATTGTTCGCGCCATAATAAGCTTGCATCATTGAACGGAGTAAAACGGCATGAATACTTGGAGCATCAATACGGTCTTTGGTGGCATCAATCACGGCTTGATAGTCAGCTTGAGTCGGCTGTTCAGGGAATGGCAGCCCCAATAACTTCACAAAATCACGAACCTTTTGAATGCGTGAAAACTCAGGTGGCTCATGCACACGGTACAGCATTGGAATTTCATTTTTTAATGCATATTCTGCCGCTGCGACGTTTGCCAACAACATACATTCTTCAATTAGCTTATGTGCATCATTACGGCTGCGCGGTAGGATTTCATTAATACCGCCTAGCTCATCAAAGGTCATATAAGTTTCAACGGTTTCAAATTCCATCGCGTGGCGTTCAGCACGTAAGCCTTTCAACACTTGATACAATTGGAATAAGGTATTGACCGATTTACGCACATCACGGTCTTCAGGAATGGCTTGACTATTACCCTCAAAATATTCGGCCACTTGAGTATAGGTCAAACGAGCTTTTGAATGCATTACACCTGGGTAGAATTCAAACTTAGTAACACGACCCGCGCGAGATAAGTTTAAATCACAGACCATACATAAACGGTCTACGTGTGGGTTCAAAGAACATAAACCATTCGACAGCGCCTCAGGCAACATCGGCAATACAAAATGAGGGAAGTACACCGATGTACCGCGCTCTTGAGCTTCGTCATCGAGCGGTTTACCCGGACGTACATAATGGCTGACATCGGCAATTGCCACGACAACACGATAACCACCACCCGGACGTTTTTCCGCATACACGGCATCATCGAAGTCGCGGGCATCTTCACCATCAATGGTGACAAGCGCTAAATCACGTAAGTCGACACGATCTTCACGATCTTGTTCTGATGGCTCTTTAAAGCTGTTGGCTTCTTGTTGTACCGCTTCAGGGAATTCGTAAGGTAAACCAAATTCTAAAATGGTTTGTGGAATAATAATTTCAGTGTCTGCTTTATCTGCCATCGACTGAACAATATGACCTGTCGCAAATTCTTCTTTGGTTGGGTAGCTGTCAATCGCAATACGCACAGAGTCGCCGAGTTTGACTTTGGCATGCTCGATTAATTCTCTTTCTAACGTAATCGGTTGGTGTGCATTGGGATTTGCCGGCTGAATAAAATATTCACCTTCATACTCAGATACTTTACCGATAATTTCTTTGACACGATGCTGTAGAACTTCAGTAATAAAGCCCCATGCTTTACCTTTACGGTCTACCGAAGTTTGGCGGACTTTAACACGGTCACCATTAAACACCTGACGTAACTCACGCTCAGGAAGTAAAAGGTCATCTTCACCGCTAATATTGGCTGTGCCTAAACCTTTTGAGTTGATATAAACCGTTGCTTCATGAGTCGGTTGCTCAGCTGCAAGCTGGAACTTAAATCCATCTTTCATCAACTGACCATCTCGAACCATCGCAATCAGACGATGACTCAGTGCATCAATACTTTTTTGATCGGCAATTTCAAAATGTTCTACAAGATCGGCATGCGACATTGCAGTTTTCAGTTGTTCAATCGTCTCTTGAATCAGAGTACGGCTTGGAATTGGATTGTCATAACGTTCGGCTTCAGCTTTTGCTTCAGGGTCGACCCAGTTTTTCATAATGTATTTGGCTTCAAATCAGAAGATTAGGATTAGCATAAGTCATGCAAGCAGATACTGCACGCAATTGATTGCAATAAAGTGTTTTATGCCGATATTTTATAATGTTTAAAGCTGAAATGTAGGGGACAGCAGTGTGTGCTGAACTAATTTTGCACTAATTTTTTGAAAATCGTTTAAAAAATATCTAATTGAGTAAAAAAATGAAAAAAATATAACGACTGTGCTTGCAGTCGTATCATGATCTTTGTATTATGGCGGCACGTTACGGTGAGATGGGTGAGTGGCTGAAACCACATCCCTGCTAAGGATGCATACGGGCAACTGTATCGAGGGTTCGAATCCCTCTCTCACCGCCACGATTTACTTATGTCGCGCTCATAGCTCAGCTGGATAGAGCACTTGGCTACGAACTAAGGGGTCGGGAGTTCGAATCTCTCTGAGCGCACCAATAAGTAAATCTGAAAACGTAGTCTTTTAAGACGACACAAGTTACGCGCTCATAGCTCAGCTGGATAGAGCACTTGGCTACGAACTAAGGGGTCGGGAGTTCGAATCTCTCTGAGCGCACCAACTTGAACAAATTACCGCACATGTTGCGGTTTTTTTGTGCCTGTGATTTATCGTTTTGATGCAGCCTGTCTTTTGTCTTTTGTCTTTTGTCTTTTGTCTTTTGTCTTTTGTCTTTTGTCTTTTGTCTTTTGTCTTTTGTCTTTTGTCTTTTGTCTTTTGTCTTTTGCTTAGATTGTATAAAGCGTTCTATTTCATAAGACGACCCATCAGTAAATTTGATTTTGCTTTCTTTGGTAGATAAAACCTTATTTCAGATGTTCATGGTCATGCAATTTTTTAAATCAAAGTTAAAGAAAAGTTGGGTGGGTTAAAGCAGAGATTCAATATAGGAAGATTTGATATCTATCTTGAGCATTTATATGTGAGTACAGCTAACTTTAGATTCCAAACTTGTGATGCAAAAGCCATTAAAAAGTAAATCGCGCTGATTTTTAGCGTGTTTAAAGAGCAATTGTTTATTTGCTGTGCGTTTGGTTAAATTTATATGAAAAAGCTCTTAACAAAAAATAAAAATCACGTATAATGAGCCTTATCAAGACGTCGCGCTCATAGCTCAGCTGGATAGAGCACTTGGCTACGAACTAAGGGGTCGGGAGTTCGAATCTCTCTGAGCGCACCAACTTGATCAAGATTGAAAAAACCGCATATGTTGCGGTTTTTTTGTGTCTGAAATATAGCTAAAAACAATAAATTCAGCTCATCATTCAAGGTTCTAACTTAACTTCTGTTTAACTTTGAGTGCAAAGACCGTATTTCCGCCTAAAGCCGGCAACATGTCGTGATACGGCATACTGCGCATAGCACGAAGTAAAAACGGTGCTTTGTCATCAATCTTCATCGCACTGGTCAATTGTAATAACGACCCTTGTTGTAAGGGGCGAATATGCATGGCACCTCGGACAAACTTTAAGTCCCCACCTGTCGCGGTGTATTGATTTTGCAGTAAGTCTGGGTAGTTAAAACGCATTTTAAAATCAAAGGGAATATTGATCACGCCTAAACCCACCGAAATTTTATAGTCGGCATCCATGAGGTGCGGATTAATTTTCTGCACTTGCATATGTTTAACTTGTCTTGGAAATAAGTGCTTGAACGAAGACACATTAATCCAGCGCTGTAAGCTCGAAGGCTCTTGTGCATAATATTGAAAACTGGTGCTAAAGCGCATCAATTCATAATTTTGCCCAAAGGGAACGCGTTGCGCTGTCAAAATAAAGGACACAGGTTCTTTCGAGCTTTGACTTAATTGAGTGACCTTGTCGATTTGAGAGGCATTTAATTTGAGTTCAGGTAATTGATTTGCAGCGAGAGTTTCACTGCTAAAGGTTTTAAATCGGCGCTGTAACGATTCGAGTAAAAAACCATTGGTTCCCGCAGGAATCCCTAATTTGGCATCGGGTAAGGCATTTAATATTTTGCTAAACAAAAAACCTTTGGGCTGATTTAAATCGCCCCATTGGGTCACACTAATCAAGGTGTGTTGTGCATCGATCTCAAACCATTCAATTTTCCCTGCACCAAAGGGCACCGGTGCTTGTAGAACCAAACTATTAATGCTGTTGTGATCAATTTGGTGCTGCATGACCACGGTTTCTTTAAAGTTTAAAACCGGAATTGGTGTCGGGATATGGATGCGATATTCAACTTGGCTGGTTGAACCTTGTTGTTGCAAAACCTCAGCAGATTTTAGCGTGGGAAATAAGCCTGCATAGTTTGGATAATTACTGAGTAATCTCGCCACATTTTTGCTGTTGGTTGGGACAACCACAGCGGCACTTTGAAATTTACCAACGACTTTTTGACCTGCTTTCATCGTGGGCAAACTAATCTGTTGTGAGGGATGCGCAAAAATCACGATGTGATCACCGGCAAGATTGGCCAAGGCTTTGGCATTGCCATTAAACAAGTCCAAACTACTAGGAATTTGGGGTTGCCATTGAACGAATTTGGCCCAACTGGTCGATATGCTCAGTCCACTCAGAAACACCAGTACCATGATTATTTTTGTTATCTGCATGTCACATCCTGCGTATGCAATCTTTTATTTGTTGCTGTTTTTAACGTATTTCTAGAGGGAAGGGAAGTAGTGAAGTGTTACAACCGACCATTAAAAAGCATGAAGCAAGTTTGAATTGTGGTGTAGTATTTAGCGCAATTCATTTTTAAATATTCATACGCTTATGTCTGAGAATCTACCTGCATTATCGTTGCGCTATTTTTTAAATCTAGAAGAATCACAGGATGGTTTTGCACTAGCAACTTTTGGCAAAAAGCAATTTACGCGTTTTTTAACGCCAGCGATTAGCCTTGGGATTATCATCTGGGGTTTTTACTTGGGTGTAGATGGTGTTGGTGCCTACTATGTTGGGCTGGGCGCTTTCTTTTTACTTCTTCAAGGCATCATGCGTTATTGGTTTTTACCGATGATGTTTAAACGCCAGTTTGTAAAATACCAATTGGGCAAAAGTGAACAAGGTATTGATTTATTTCAAGACTATGCAGAAATTCATGCCAATGGGCGTAAGAATGTCTTTCATTATGCTGAAGTGGCAAATTTTGCTGAAGGCAAATTGACCTATATGCTTGAGCTGAAAAATAAAACCGTGATTATTGTGCCGAAAAGTGCATTTAAAAATACTGCGGACCAAGCGACTTTTAGCAATACTTTTCAACACTAAGACAATCTATTCATAACAAAAGAGGGAGTAGTATGCAGTCACGTCCATCTAAAATTGTTTGCATCGGTCGTAGTTATGCAGATCATGCCAAAGAATTAGGCAATGCAATTCCTGACCGTCCTGTACTTTTTATGAAGCCGCCAAGTGCATTAACCGCATTAGACCAAGGCATCTCATGGAATCCTGCATGGGGCAGTTGCCACTATGAATGCGAATTAAGTTTACGTATTGATCGACCTTTATCGGCTGAAACTGATCCACGCAAAGCCTTAGAAGCAGTCGGAGCTGTGACTTTGGGGCTAGACCTGACCTTGCGTGATCTACAAGATGACTTAAAGAAAAAAGGTCAGCCGTGGGAACGTGCCAAAGCTTATGATGGTTCTTGCATCCTTGCAGATTGGGTCGATGTCCAAGAGGTGGTTCAAGATTGGAAAGATGTGCATTATACCTTGCATGTCAATGATGAACTGCGTCAGAACGGTGATACTGCATTGCTGATTTTTGATGTGGGTACATTACTGGCCGATATTAGCCAAGTATTTAGTCTTGAAGTGGGTGATGTGGTCATGACGGGTACGCCTGCGGGTGTTGCGGCACTACAGTCAGGTGAGCAGTTGAAAATGACCCTGAAAGGCAAAAATCAGGATTTTGTTTGGACAACTTTTGTCAAATAATCTGTGAACGAAATACAAAAAAGGCTGCTTAATGCAGCCTTTTTTTGATTGATCTATTCAGTGCTGCTTGATTGCGGTGGCTCATTCGGTTGTAAAGGGCCGGTGTCTTTCCATGTTTCATAGGTCTCGGCCATATGCTGTGAGTCGGTGTCTCCCAATGCACCTGCTTTGGCATACCATTGTCGCGCTTTTTCACTATCTCGAATATCATAATGATAATAATGTGCCATTTTCATCGCCGCGTCAGCATCTTGCCCTTGTTCTGCGGCATAGCTTAAATATTCAGCTGCTTTGTCGGGTGTAGACGAAGGATGTTCAGAAAAATAATGTTGATTTCCCAAGACTTTGATCGCTTCGACATTCTTTTGTTTGGCAGCTTTTTCATACCAAATTTGCGCTTGGTGCTTATCTTGAATTAAGCCTTTTCCCGTGTCGTACATCCAACCAACGGTATATTCAGCAGCAGGATCATGAGTCTTTTTTGCAAGGTCTAGCACCCAGTGTGCAAGGAAAATATTGCCATCTTGCTGCATCTTTCGAATCACTTGATCTGCATGTGGGTTGCCTTGATAGGCTTGAGTCATTAACCATTCGAATGCGTCCGTAGTGCCTTGATCCGCAGCAGCTTTGTACCAATATACACTTTGTTCGATATTTTGTTCTGTGCCCGTTCCAGTGAGGTATAAATCACCCACTTTCATTTGCGCAGTCGCATCACCACTTTGAGCTATTTTGAGTGCAGATTTAAATTCACGCTGTTCTTTGGAACTACAAGCCGTTAAAAATACGGCAGATAAACACAGCGCTAAAATGGTTTTTTTATTCATTTGAAATGGAATTATTATCATTTTCGTAGATTTTTTGATCTTAGCGGATTGTTGAATCACTTTATAGAGATCCTTATAGCTAAATTTAAACACATTTAGGGCTTTAAGGTAGATTTCCTAAACTGATCTGGGGTGCAAAGCATCCATTTTTTAAACATATTAATAAACGTCGAGGCATTGGCATAACCGAGTTCTAAGGCAATATTTTCGACCGTTTGGCCTGCGTTGAGCATCGACATGGCTTTCATGACTTTAAGACGTTGTCGCCATTCATGCAGTGACATCCCGAGTTCTTTTTGACAATATCGCGCCAGAGTACGTTCCGTCATATTTATCCGCTTTGCCAATTGCTCAAGCGCGCTCTGATCCGCAGGATGTTGATGTAAATAATCAAGCAGTTGTTTGAGGGCAGGGTGATCCGAATGCGGTAAATAACTACTGACCAGTTTGGCTTGATGCAGTTGATCTAAGATCACATGGAGTAAGCGTTGATATTCGGCCGTATTTTCCATGAGGTCGGCTTGTTGATGCAACAGACGCAAATGGCTGAATATCGCGGTGACTAAGGGGGAACTGAGTAAAATCCCCGGTTGTTTCGGCAAGTGGGTACATAGTGATTCATGTACATATAAGGTTCCATGTGAAACCGCAGTACGATTTAAACCACTGTGTTCTAAGTGTGGGGGAAGCCAAATGCCATAAGGTGGAGGGGTAATATAGTCTATCTGGTTGATGTTCACTTCCATTACGCCATTAAAGGCATAGACAAATTCACCCCAAGCATGTCCATGAACGGGATAAACAGACAGTGCAGGATCGTCACGAAAACTGATCCACAGCGCTGCTTGAATTTCATCGTTGGTGGGAAGTTGTTGCAACTGCGTATGATCTGCACGAGCTTTATGACGCATGAGAAATTTTGCCTGAATAAGAAGATCACTTGTCTATTTTGAAGTATATATTTTATTTCTGACAGTTCTATAGTGTTGCTTATCGTATTGTCGAGTAAATAGTGTGGAACAGCGTAAGGCGCTAGATGCAAAAGCTTCTGGTTTGATGATTATTTTGTGCATGATTTTAGGGATTCAACAGGTCATTTTGAAATTGGCCGCGGTTGATATTGCGCCGATCATGCAAATTGCCATCCGATCGGGTTTGGCTGCGCTGTTGGTCTTTCCACTGATTCGTCTTAAGCCGGGGACACATTTATATACTCGAGAATACTTGCTGCCGGGTATCTGGTTGGCGTTTTTATTTTCAGCCGAATTTATTTTAGTGGCAGAATCCCTGCGCTATACCTCTGCATCACATACCGTTGTCTTGCTCTATACCGCACCGATATTCGTGGCACTAGGTTTACATTGGAAGTTGCCAGAAGAAAAGCTTACAGCGATCCAATGGGTCGGTATTTTTATTGCCTTTTCAGGAATAGTACTGTCGTTTATGGGACGTGAAAGTAGTACTACAGTCAACACTCAAGCCCTGTTGGGTGATGCGATGGCATTACTTGCTGGGGTGATGTGGGCCTTGACCACTATTTCATTAAGACTCACCAAACTCTCTGATGCACCTCCGACTCAGACCTTGTTTTATCAGTTGGTTGGTGGTTGTGTATTTTTATTACCCGTGGCGTGGCTGACAGGACAAATGACTGTACATTGGACCGTATTGTCCATCAGCAGTATGATTTTTCATGTGCTCATTATTTCATTTTTTAGCCTGATGCTTTGGTTTTGGCTGTTAAGTAAATATCTGGCCAATGGTCTGGGCGTTTTTTCATTCCTTACCCCAATCTTTGGACTGGTCTTTGGCGTATTGATCTTAAACGAAACGATTGAACTGAATTTTATCTTGGGGACGGCCTTAGTAATGGTCGGAGTGATGACGGTAACCTTGCATCGGTGGTTAGCTAAATTGATGGGACGTCAGTGCACAGCGATCTAAGAACATGTATAAATAAAAAAGGAGAGCTACGGCTCTCCCTTTTATGTACGGTTATTTTTCTTCAAAAATAGTCGCAAGCGGAATCGAGAGTTTGGCCGCAAGATAATCATCCGATTCGACCAGTTGCGGTCCAATTTTTTCCATCCAAACATCATCTGGATCGACGCGACCTAAATCTTGCCGTTTAGGGAGCGGATAGGGCAGCTTACTGTAAAAACTCCAAAAGTCCACTTGGGTTAAATTACGAACTAAAACATAATGATCATCATCTGTACGTTTAATCAGGTGTTGCTCTTCAAACAATAAAATATAGCTTGGCAGGCGGCCGATTTCATCACGCCCTAAAACCTCAAGCGCTTCTTTTTCTGTCACGCTCTGACCGAGTTTTTGCTTTTTATAAAATAATTCAAGCAAATCCATCAACATAATCACAGGATGACGTTTTTGGTCGTTGCCCGAATTGAAAGCTGTCAGTGCATAACTAATTTCTACCCCAATCAGTACGATATTCCATGAAAGGAATATCCAAAGCAGGAAAATTGGCACCGCAGCAAATGCACCATAAACGATTTGATAACTGGTGAAATTTGACATGACAAAGCCAAAGAGGTTTTTGAGCAGTTCAAAGACCACAGCACTAAAGACACCCGCGATCAGCGCGGCCTTAATCGGCACACTGCGGTTGGGAATCGTCCAATACAGAATGAAAAAACCTAAAATGGTCAATGAAAAAGACAAGATCCACAGCAGAAAAGCTCCATCTAGTTCATAGCCGGCAAAATTATTGCTGAGGACATTCATCGAGGCCACAGTGGATGACACAACAAATGCACTACCCAGTAAGATTGGGCCTAAAGAGATAATAGTCCAATAGCGCATAAAGCCAATAATGCCGCCACGTGTCTCACGCACCCGCCAAATTCGGTTAAATACTGTCTCAATGCTAGTCAGCATCATAACTGTGGTAATGAATAAAAACAGCACACCTATCACGGTCAAGTTACTGGATTTATCGGTGAAGGCATTTAGCGCTTTATCGAAAGCAATCGTCGTTTTCGGTAGGAAATTACTATAAATCAATTGTTGAAGCTGTTGACGAGCAGGTTCTAAAGCTTTAATTGAGGAGATGATGACCAAGAATACGGTCAACATGGGTACCACTGCAAACAAGGTGGTATAGGTTAATGATCCTGCTTGTTCACGGCAGCGATCGGCTTCAAAACGTCGAATGACAAATAAAACAAACTGAAACCATTTCTTGTCGTAAAAGGGAAGTTTTTTTAAAAATGCTTCGATCATTCGTTCAAGTCTCGAGTTATTTTAGTCATGTTTATGCAATTTTCATCACTTAGCTTAACCAAAAAATAGGAAAAATACCGTATAGTTTTCTTTTTTCATTGAATTTATAAAAATGACGCAAGCTTATGTACTAGTGTTGTATTACAGCAAATATGGTTCAACACGTGAGATGGCACATTTAATTGCCAATGGAATTGAAGCTTCTGGGATAGCGGTAAAAATACGTACCGTTCCAAATTTATCCACCGTGGTGACTGACGTACAGCCCAGTATTCCTGCCGAAGGCGATATTTACTGTAGCTTAGATGACTTAGCGCATTGTTCAGGTTTAGCCCTTGGTTCACCGACACGTTTTGGCAATATGGCGTCGGAAATGAAATATTTCTGGGATCAAACCACAGCGCTTTGGCTCAATGGCGCATTGCATGGTAAACCTGCCTGTGTGTTTACCAGTTCAGGTTCAATGCATGGCGGACAGGAAAGTACTTTGCTGACCATGCTGCCGCCTTTGTTCCATCATGGAATGATGGTTATGGGTTTAAGTAATGCCCATCCTGCATTATCGAATACCAAAACGGGTGGTACGCCCTATGGTGCAAGCCATGTCAGTGGTCCGCGCCATGATCAGTCATTGAGTCAAGATGAGCGAAACTTATGTGAAGAGCAGGGTAAACGCCTAGGCGAAGTGGTCAAAAAGTTGATTTGATACTTACTTGTTCTAGGAAGTTACGCAGACTTTGTAGCGAACGAGCAAGAAAAGGTTTAAATATTGCACTTTTCTTGCTTTATTTACGTGTGACGTCTTTTTATTTATGACGTTGTATACCGCCCAAAATATAAAAATAAATCTGTCGAACCATTCCTGAAATATTAAAAATAAATGATATCAACAATATATTGAAAGTTTTTAAATACAGCCTGCTCAGTGATGGCCTTGAATCGATTTTTGCTGTCTCTTTGGGCGCGTTATTTTTATTTTTTGATTACATGATTTGTATTTAAATTTCTTCTTAGGGGTGTGATGTCTATTATTAATTTTATAATGACTTTCTTATGTTCCGTATTGGTTGCATCTTCCTTGTGTACGGCAATGCCAGTTTATACATTATGGATTTCCCGCAAGAGAAAAAGCCGAAGAAAAAGAATTTTTAGCGAAACAAGATCAAGTTAAAGTGGACTCAAAATAATTAACTGATGTTTCAAAATAATTGATTCGCCATGGTTTTCGAATAGCATTTCAATAGACTAGAAATACATATTAGAAAAACAATAACCTATAAAAAAAGAGCGCTGATGCGCTCTTTTTTTATATCCAAATTAGTCTTGATCCGAAGTCTTTGCAGCGTCTTCAGGCTGTTGCTCAACTTCAAAGCGCTGTTTGCAATCTAAACATTGGTAGTCGAGAAAAATATTTTGATCGACGATCACGCCGGCTTTTTTACCAAAACGGTGTCCTAGAAAACCGCCTGTGATACCGACGCTAATCGCACCGACAAAAGTCCCGATGGTTCCGCCCATAATCACGCCAAGTGGGCCTGCAGTCACACCACCAATCGCAGCACCAATAGATGCGCCAGATGCCGCACCACCAACAGTCCCTGCAGCAGTTCCTGCACCACTGAGTAAGACCCCACCAATTTTTTGTAAGTTTTGTTCATGGTTACGCTTTTCAATATGGGTTGATCCACATTTTGGACATTTAACTGTCGGTTCCATGTTTTGATCTTCTGTATTCATAACTTTCCGTAGCCTTAAAAAAATAAAGTGGCCGAATTTATGGTGCAGCATAAAGTAATTTGACAGATGAGTAGTTGACCCATTCGATCAAATGCAACGATTTTCCTGAATTTTATCGAGTTTTGCACACCGATGTTTTGTCTGCTTGTAACTAAGGCGTTAAAAAGTGCGCTTTATGTCACCTTAATCGCAAATTTTTAGTAAAAAAAAGAACACCTGATGTGTTCTTTTTTCTTTTGAACGCAAACTTAGTCACGAACAAATTCAACTGTACCATTCGCCAGTGATTTCACACGTGCCAATGATTCAACGCGATAGCCTTTTTCAAGCAAAATATCACGACCAGGTTGGAATGATTTTTCAATCACGATACCGATACCCAATACTTCAGCACTTGCTTGATGAATAAGATCTGCAAGACCTAAAGCCGCTTGACCATTGGCCAAAAAGTCATCAATCACTAAAACTTTATCTTCAGCATTGATGTGCTTTTTAGAAATCGCGATAGTGCTTTCAGTTTGTTTTGTGAAAGAAAACACTTTTGAGCGATACAAATCATCTTTTAACGTCAAAGATTGATATTTACGTGCAAAAATCACAGGAACACCAAGTTCAAGACCAGCCATTACCGCAGGTGCAATACCTGATGCTTCAATCGTAATGATTTTTGTGATGCCAGCATCTTTAAAAAGACGGGCAAATTCTTGACCAATTTGTTGCATCATCACAGGGTCAATTTGGTGGTTCAGGAAAGAATCGACTTTCAGAACTTCTTCAGAGAGAACGATACCTTCAGCTAAGATTTTCTGTTCCAGAGCGTGCACGGGAGAATCCTCGAGGGGGCAGGTGCTTTTTAAAGCAAAAGCGTATTTTAAAAAGCACCGTGAAAAATGCAAGCGAAATTGATCAAATCAATTAATTTGTTGCACCTTTATAGCCCGTTAACAATAAACCGTAAGAGGTTTTATTGTCTTGGTGGGAAACTTTGACAGGTAGATAATCTAGTTTTGGTGCTAACCAGAAGGTGGTTTGACGGCCAGGTTTGTCATGGCGCATCACGACTTTCACGGTGTCAAAAGTTCCATAAGTGGTTTTCACTTTTTCAGTGCCTTGTTTCACGAACTTACGAGCTTCAACCTCTTTGGCATCGGCAATGTAGTAATTCGATTTCAAACTACCATTTTTTAAATCTTCACGAATTTGCAATTCAGCATTGAGTTCATCTAACACACCTGATTTCCACGCAAATGAACGCGCTTTATCATCTTTTTTGGTATTAATGGTTTTTGCGCCAGCATTAAAATTAATATTCATGGTGTTGTTGTGCACCAAAATTTTGCTGCTGCGGCTAAAGCTGTTCGAGTGAATTTGGCTGCCATTTAAACTAAAACGACTGGTTTCAGTTGCAGAGGCCATCGCACCAGCTTTTGCTGCGAAAACATAGGTCCAGTTATTCCCAGATTGTTTTAGGGTACGTGTTGCAGAACCCAAGTTTTTGCCGTTGTAGTTAAATTGGTAGTTGGCTTGGAATGGACTCATGGCAAATGACTGACTTGAGAAACCAGTCAAAAGCAGTGTAGTCGATACCCCAGCAACAAGACCTAAATTTTTCAAAAGTGAATGTGCCATAAGTATGGTTTTCCTATTCAATAGAAGTGCGGTGGGCTAAACCACCTGATATGTTTATTATGCGGCTGGATTGTGGAGAATCACGTCACAAATCCGTGCCTAATGTATATGTTGTGTAGCGTTTTATAGGCTCAAGATATCTAAGTACAGGATAAGTCTAGCTTTCCTTTTGCTTAATTGGCGTGACTTCATCGTCTTTTAAATTTGAATCATCCCAGTCTTCAATCCGTTCTTGCGACATCTTGGTGAACAATGCGGTTAAATTAACATTACCAATCACCACCAATTCGACCTCACGTAAAACAGCATGGTTGACATGGACTTTGCCCAGTGTGTCGATAATTGATCGACTTTTACCGAGCCAGCGATTCAGGTCTAAATACAGTAAATCATCTTTAACTTTGATCACATTGAGCTTTTCCAAAATCATACCCAATGGATCTTGGTTGAGTACTTTTTGATAGAACCATAAGGCCATGCGCACGCCCATCTTATACAGAACATTTGGATACTTCGCTTCAATCACTTGTGTATCACTAATTTGTTCAAATACGATCAATTGGGTTTGTTTGTTGAGTTCCATCTGTACCAGTTTTAAATCAACAGAGAGTGTTATGATCAGCCCGTTATAATCCAATGTAGCATACAGTCGAAGCCAGTCATCATGCAGGTCAGCATGCAAGTCTTTGAGCATTTTCACATTATCGGTCACAAAGCGCTGAAATGTCGCATTTAAAAACACTTGAGACATTGGGAATTCACGCTCATCTTCAATAAATCCTTCAGCTTTTTGGTACACTTGGCGTATACGTTTAGCGATATTGGAAACTAGCGTTTGCATAAGAAGTGCATCCTGACAAATTATGTTTTTTAACGATGTGTATCTTGTCGATTTCTATAAAAACACAAGGTTTTGATCTTGCAGTTTAGCAAAATAAATTGCACCATTTTCATGATTTTAATTGTGCATTATCGATGTGTTGATGGATTTCTCGTTTTCATCAAAAAATGAATACGAGTTTTATTTTATACTGTTTTAAGCAGTTTGGGGAATGCGGCAAATTGTCGGTTTAATGTGATGCTGAAAAAAATAACGTTCATGCCCTTGATGAAAGAGTGGTGGAAAGATCCCATATTTGCAACTGCATTGGCGTTTGCTGCTGTGTTGCATTTGGCATTTTTAACCATGCAATTTTCCATGCCCCAAGAGGCGGATTATAACACCAAAGAAATTGCAGTTTCTTTACGTTCTACGACGGAAAAAATTGAACATGCAGACTTTTTAGCACAAGCCGATCAGCAGGGCTCAGGGACATTCCGTGAGTCACATCGTATGTCGAGTGACATGCCTGCACCGATGATCGAACAAAAAGCCGGGGAGCAAAAAAGCGAAGCTTTAGAACAACTGCAACAAAAGAAAGAGCTGAGCTTTGAAGACAAAGTGTTGATGACAACCTTGAGTTGGCAAAAACAAGCGGAAGAAAACAGTCGTAAAAAAGCCGTTGAGGAGTTGAATAGTCAGTTTCAGGCCAAGGCTGCGATGGTGGCGAGTATCGAAGCTCAATATTTACAACGTCAGCAAAACTTTAGCCGTCAGCAAAAAATTAAAACCATTGATGGTATTCAAGCCAAGCAAGATGTTTCTGCTGCTTACATGGAAAAATTTCGCGAAAAAGTCGAATTTTACGGTAACCGTTATTATCCTGAAGCGGCAAAACAGCAACAGCTACGCGGTGAAGTACGTTTAATGGTTATTTTGAACAGTAATGGCGGGATTCGTGCCATTCGTTTGATCGAAAGTTCAGGTTCAAGCTTATTGGATGAAGCAGCAAAAACCTCTGTGCGTAAGGCGGCACCTTTTGGTTTGTTTGATGCCAAAATGAAAGACATCTCAGAACTTCGTATTGTGCGTACTTGGCGCTTTGATCCTGCAGAAGCAGAGTTTGAGGTGCGTTAATCAGTTGTGATAGCGTCGCAAAACTTTGCAGATTTCGACGCTAAAACTCGCATACCATTGGTTTTTCCCCAATTGCTGCGCGACCAGATGTTGTGCATCTTGTTGCCAAGCTCGAATGTCTTCTAATGTATTCCAGTAGGAAAGGGCGATTTCATGCTCACCCTCTGTCAGCGCTTCAAAATGTTGACAGTTAAAGTGTGTCAAGGCTTTGTCTCTAAGCTGCTGTGCAGTCGAAAAATACAGCTCATCAAGCGTACGAATGCGTGCTTTAAAAATCACGACATATTGCATATCTTTCCTTCCTTGGTTTTTATGACGATAAAAAAAGCGAGCCGTAGCTCGCTTTTTTTGTTCTTAATCTCTTTCCAGATAAGGGTTATCAAACCCCAATTTGGCTAAAATCTCGATTTCCAATGCTTCCATTTCTTCAGCATCTTCATCAGAGGTTTCATGGTCATAGCCCATCAGGTGCAACGTACCGTGTACCAGCATATGCGTAAAGTGGGTCAGGGGTGCTTTGCTTTGTTCTTGTGCTTCTCGAAGAACTACAGGAATACAAATCACCAAGTCGCCAATCGGAAATGAGTCTAAAACTGCCGCCATTTCATCCGGGAGATCGCTCGGAAAAGACAACACATTGGTCGGTTTGTCTTTACCACGATATTCCAAGTTCAATTTGTGGCTTTCGTCATTGTCCACACATGCAATACCGATCTCACAATCACTTTGTGTATCGATATGACGTAAAGCCGTTTCCACGACTTTTTTGATATGCGCACGTTTCACCACCAATTCAGGTGACTGAAAATTTTGCTGCAAGGAGAGATTAAGTTTCAAAATGAATCCTTAAATGTTTTCGTCTTGATGCTGCCCATCAGCTTTAGCATCATTGTCCGCCACCAAGGCTTCCTGACGTGCTTTACGTTCTGCACGTTGTTCAGCTGTAAGGCGATGTTGTTCGCTGTCCCATCCCTCATAGGCTTCAACAATTTTTTGAACCAATTGATGACGTACCACGTCACGAGAGTGGAAGCGAGTAATATGAATTTCTTTGATTTTTTCAATCACACGTAAGGCATGTGCCAAACCAGATTGTTGACCACGAGGTAAATCGACCTGTGTAATGTCGCCAGTGATTACTGCACGAGAACCAAAACCTAAACGGGTGAGGAACATTTTCATTTGTTCAGGGGTCGTGTTTTGTGCTTCATCTAAAATCACAAAAGAATGATTTAAGGTACGACCACGCATGTAGGCCAGTGGTGCAACTTCAATCACTTGACGTTCAATTAGTTTAGCGACTTTTTCAAAACCGAGCATTTCATACAAAGCGTCGTAGAGAGGACGTAAGTAAGGGTCAATTTTTTGGCTCAAATCACCGGGTAAAAAACCCAGTTTTTCACCTGCTTCAACCGCAGGGCGAACCAATAAAATACGCTGAATTTCATTACGTTCTAGCATATCTACAGCAGCGGCGACCGCGAGATAAGTTTTACCTGTACCCGCTGGGCCGATACCAAATGAAATATCGCTTTGTAAAATACGCTGTACATAGCGTTTTTGATTGGCACCACGTGGATTGATCCGACCTTTACGGGTTTGTAGATAAACATTGTCTAAACCGGTATGCTCATTTTCAGAAAAATCTTCCTGAATTTCGCGGTCAGTCTGACTGCCTTGAATCATCATGTGTAAAATGTCCGCACTAATCTGTGGATTGGTTTCGGACTCTTCATAAAGACGGTGAAGGAGACTTTCGGCTCTCTCTACCGCATCGATTTCCCCATCGACAAAAAAAGCATCTGCACGATGAGAAATTTTGACATCTAAACGTTGTTCAATTTGTTTGAGATGACCGTTATAGGCACCGAGCATGCTTTGTAAACGGTCAAGTGGAATACCAGCAAAAGTTACAGTACGTCGAATCGCTGCAGTCAAGAGAATTCCTTTAAATTGGTCTGACGATTAAGCTTACATTACGCCACGTCAGGCTCAAGATTCAAGAGTTCACCGTAAACAAACTTCAAAGTTTTAATATCTGTCACTTCAATCTCTGCAAAACGCCCAACCCATGCAGGATCACCGATAAAGCTAACCAAACGTGTATTGTCTGCAGTACCAATCAGCAAGTTCGGATCTTTGTCTGAAACAGACTCAATCAAGACACGTTGAATGGTCCCTAGCATTGCATCAGTTTTATCGATACTGGATTGTTTAATCCATTGTTGAACTTTTGCAAGACGTTCTTTTTTCACATCTTCAGGGGTCGTGTCTTCAAGTTCTGAAGCAGGAGTACCTGGACGTTTTGAGTAGATGAAACTGTATGAATGATCGAAATCCATATCTTGGATAAATTGATAAGTTTCTTCGAAGTTTTCGTCAGTCTCACCCGGAAAGCCAATAATAAAGTCGCTAGATAAATGCATATCAGGGCGAACTTGACGTAATTTAGCAATTTTATCGATATATACATCAATCGTGTGGTTACGTTTCATGGCTTGTAGAACGTCATTCGAACCACTTTGAACCGGTAGATGCAAGTGAGAAACCATTTGCGGTAAGTCACGGTAGCATTGAATCAAGTCATCGTTAAATTCAAGCGGGTGCGATGTGGTGTAACGAATACGACCAATCCCTGGAATCTCAGCAACTAAACGTAATAAGTCTGCAAAGGTACAGATTTCCCCTTCAAAAGTTTCACCACGGTAGCCATTCACGTTTTGGCCGAGTAATGAAATTTCACGTACGCCTTTTTCAGCTAAAGTGGCAATTTCAGCCAATACATCATCCAGTGGACGTGATACTTCTTCTCCACGTGTGTAAGGAACCACACAGAAAGAACAGTATTTTGAGCAGCCTTCCATAATCGAGACAAAGGCTTTAAACCCTTCTACACGCGGTTCAGGTAAAAAGTCGAATTTTTCAATGTCAGGGAATGAAATATCCACCAACTGAATTTTTTCTTTTTTTGGTTTGACCACTTGCTCAGTATGTTGATCAAGCATTTGCGGTAAACGGTGTAAGGTTTGTGGACCAAACACCATATCTACATACGGTGCGCGTTTTTGAATGTTGTCACCTTCCTGAGAGGCAACACAGCCACCAACACCAATCACCAAGTCAGGATTTTTTTCTTTCAGCTTGCGCCAACGGCCTAACTCAGAAAATACTTTTTCTTGTGCTTTTTCACGGATAGAGCAGGTATTCATCAGGAGAATATCCGCTTCTTTTGGATCGGTTGTCAGCACATAGCCGTGAGAATCACCTAAAAGGTCGCCCATACGTTGACTGTCATACTCATTCATCTGACACCCTTGCGTTTCGATGTACAGTTTTTTCACTGTTCCATCTTGAGCTGGGGTGTGCTGTGGCTGGGTAACAGTGTTATCTGGGGCAGCTTGGGCACTATTGGGGATGAAGGTTTGAACCGTCATGTAGGCTCCTAAAGGAATTTTATGAAAATCAATAACCATACGTGGCTGACAGACAATTCAATCAATTGAATTGTGCAGCTGCGGAGGTCAAAAAGGGGATTTTAAGAATGGGCAATATTTTAGCAGTAATTTACTAGAAACTTACAGCCTAAAATTACAACTCTGCCATATTGATTTATGAAGCAAAAATGTTTGAAAATTAATATTGGCTAATCATAAGGTTACATAACAGAACACAATGCAGAGTTTAGAATTATTAAACTAATTCCTAAACAAAGTTCGATGTGCTGTAACTGAGCAGAATGACATGAAAGAAGGCAAGTGGATGTTAAAACATAATTTTAAACAGAAAAATTACGCTAAATTACTTGCTTTGAGTGTCGGGCTCTCCGGAATTTCTGCGTTTTCCCAAGCCGCAGATGAGCAGTTTAACGATGCTTTACGTGCTGCGAATGCAGGCAATATTAGTTTATTACAACAATATCAATCATCCATGCAAAATGACGTTTTGGGCTATTATCCAGAATATTGGTTACTGAATAACAATTTGGCTTCACAACCTGCAAGTGCCATTATTAATTTTGCACAGCGCTATCCAAACTCGGCAATGGCAGAAAAATTAGCCGCAGATTATGTTGAAGAAAAAGTCAAACAAGCTGATTTCGCTACAGCACAGCCTGTCTTGCAATATGTGACTAATGCTGACCGTGCTGAAACATGTGCCATGGCTCAAGTCCGCGCAAAGTCGGGCGACCCTCTGGTTTACGCAGAATTTAAAGATGTATGGTTGACCACAAACTCACAACCTGACTCGTGTATGGGCTTGGGCCGTATGATGCTGTCGAGTCCTTTAATGACTCAAGATGACCGCCATCAACGGATGTGGGGACAGTTAAGAGCGGGTCAGTCAGGACAAGCGATTGCGACTGCGCAAACCATTGGCGTAAATATTAATTTGTCACAACTCAACACCATTCAAGCCAATCCACTGAATTATTTATGGTCTGCACCCAAAGCCACAGCTGAAGATCATGCATACCTGATTTATGCGATGGGTCGCTTGGCCGATAGCGACTTAAATGGTGCGATTTCTTCGGTGAAACGTGCAGCAGAAGGCACACCAGCCGATGTACAAAAAGCCCTATACCGTAGTGTCGGGTATATCGGTGGTACAACGGTAATGAAAAATAATTTCAACCGTGAAGTTCTAAATTATCTTGATTTGAGTTATGGACTGCCTTTTAGTGCAGAAGAAGCCGAGATTTATGCGCGACAAGCCATTCGTTTTGGCGCATGGGAAAGTGTCATTCGTGCAATTGATGCGATGAGCGTTTCGCAAAAGCAGGAAGACCGTTGGCAATATTGGTTAGCACGAGCCTCTGAACAACGTGGAGATGCCTCATCTAAACGTGCGGCTAAAGAAATTTATCGCAAGCTTGCCGTTGGCGATGATTACCATAATTTGTTAGCACGTGACAAAATTGGTCAGTCTTATAACAATATTCCGTCAAATGTGCAGCCTTCGTCACAAGATGCGCAGCGTCTCAGTCAGGATATTCACTTCCGTCGTGCCTTTGCATTGCGCAATATTAATGCATCTGACAGCTATATTAACCGTGAATGGAACTGGGCAGTGCGTCAAGCCTATTTAAAGCATGATGATGGCATGATTCTTGCCGCAGCTAAACGTGCAACCGATATGGGGTGGTATGATCGGGCGATTTATGCGGCAGATCGAACCACTAAACAGCACAATTATGCTTTACGTTATGCTATGCCGCATCAAAATTATGTGGTGAGTCATAGTCGTAATGCAGGGATTGACCCTGCATGGGCTTATGGCTTGATGCGTCAAGAAAGTCGGTTTGTCACTAGCGCACGTTCACATGTCGGTGCCGGTGGTTTAATGCAAATTATGCCAGACACCGCAAAATTGGTGGCTCGTCAGATGGGGGAGAGTTATAACCCCGCTGCATTAACGGATATGAATACCAATATCCGTTATGGCACTTTCTATTTATCAATGATTCAACGTCAATTGAGTAATAGTCCAGTATTAGCGACTGCAGGCTACAATGCGGGTCCAAATCGTGCTCGACGCTGGCAGCCTGAGTATCAAGCGATTGCAGCGGACCAATATACGGAATCGATTCCATTAACGGAAACTCGAGACTATGTAAAACATGTGATGACCAATGCAACCCATTACGGCCTTTTATTGGGTCAGGGGCCGCAATCGATTGAAAAACGAATGCAAATGATTCCATTACGGAATGCGCAATAAGCATTGAAGCAACGCGCCTGTTTTGAGGCGCAATATGGGTAAATAATGAATGCCGAACTTGAACATTAGACCTGTTTATCGAATACTGACATCACTGCTCATCGGCAGTAGTGCAGGCTTTGGTGTGTCTGTGCTTTCGGCAGCACCCGTGGTTAATGGCTATGTGATGGATGTGCAAATGGTGCCAGCTGTTTGCGCCTATGACCCTTTAAAAAGTAAAAAACGTAAATGTCTGGAAGGCTATTCACTCAATATCACGGGCCTATATCCAGAAACTTCTACCCGTGATTGCACCACCAATAGTTCAGCTAAACTTTCTCCGTTGCAAGCCAAAGTGGTTGCACGGATTATGCCTGATGAAAATGCTCGCGTGGCGCTTTGGCACACTACCGGCGGCTGTATCCCAATGAATGCTAGTCAGTATTTTAGAACCATTATTAATCATGCAGATAAGCTAAAAATTCCAGATGAATTGACTAGCCAAGAAACCCAATCCATTCATGCCAATGTCTTGCGTAATAAAATGTTGCGTATGAACAGCGGATTGGTATCCCAAAGTATTGAATTTAACTGTATGCAAACCCGTGGTGGCAGTTTACTGACCGAGATTAAAATTTGCTATAAAAACAATGGGCAGTATAAAAGTTGCCCTACGACTATTGTCGGAAATTGTCCTGCAACTTTCATAATTAAAGGTTCTTTCTAAGCTTTTTTCTGCATTTTATTTATATTTCCTATCATACTTTTGTTGAAAAGCATTCTCTTTTACATGCAAGCGTCAAAAGATTGGAGTACAATCTTTGCCGTTTATGATTATTAAGATTAGATAGAACAGCTATTTAATCATTATGACCTTCCTCAATTGGAGATAATTACATGAAGCAAGCAGTTCGTGTTGCCGTTACTGGCGCAGCTGGTCAAATCGGTTATAGCTTATTATTCCGTATCGCAAGCGGTGAAATGTTGGGTAAAGACCAACCAGTTATCCTTCAATTATTAGAAATTCCAGTTGAGAAAGCTCAACAAGCGCTTAAAGGCGTAATGATGGAACTTGATGACTGCGCATTCCCTCTTTTAGAAGGTATGATCGGTACTGATGATCCTAAAGTTGCATTCAAAGATGCTGACTACGCTCTTCTTGTAGGTTCACGTCCACGTGGTCCTGGTATGGAACGTGCTGACCTTCTTAAAGTAAACGGTGAAATCTTCATCGGTCAAGGCCAAGCACTTAACGAAGTTGCTAGCCGTGACGTTAAAGTTCTTGTTGTAGGTAACCCTGCAAACACTAACGCTTACATCGCAATGAAATCTGCTCCAGATCTTCCAGCGAAAAACTTCACAGCAATGTTACGTCTTGACCACAACCGTGCGTTAACTCAACTTGCTCAAAAAGCGGGTGTTGCAGTTTCTGACATCGAAAACATGACAGTTTGGGGTAACCACTCTCCAACAATGTATGCTGACTACCGTTTTGCAAATGTAAACGGCGAAAGCTTAAAAGACAAAATCAACGATGCTGCTTGGAACAAAGACGTATTCCTTCCAACTGTTGGTAAACGTGGTGCTGCGATCATCGAAGCGCGTGGTCTTTCTTCTGCTGCTTCTGCTGCAAACGCTGCAATCGACCATATGCGCGATTGGGCTCTTGGCACAAACGGCAAATGGGTAACTATGGGTATTCCTTCTGACGGTTCTTATGGTATTCCTGAAGGCGTAATGTTCGGTTTCCCTGTAACTTGTGAAAATGGCGAATACAAAATCGTTCAAGGTCTTGAAATCGACGAATTCAGCCGTGAACGTATCAACGTCACTCTAAATGAGCTTGAAGAAGAACGTGCAGCAGTTGCTGACATGGTTAAATAATTTAATTTTTTAAATTAAATTATAAAAAAAAGCACTCCATTTGGGGTGCTTTTTTATGGCCTGCGAAAAATACCAAGCTTAAGTTTTGAACAAAAAATAACACGTTGAGATGTAGTTGCAACTGACAAAGTCAATTAAACAGATAACTATGAAGATGGAAGAAATGTTTTTGGCTTGAGGAGAACGGCAATGTTTGATCAACAACCGACGTTAGAACTATTTTTTGAACAATTGGGGTTAGATGCAAGTCCGGAAGGCATCGATCAATTTATCGAAACGCATCAAATCACCATGGATGTTCCATTGCATGAAGCGCCATTTTGGACCAAGTCACAGCGAGATTTTATTATTAGTCATTGGAAGAAAGATGATGACTGGGCCATAGTGGTGGATATTTTAAATGAACAATTGCATACAGAACACAAGCTTTCTGGATCATGCAAAATCTAAATACAATTTGAAACAACAAACCTAGTTTTAATGCTAGGTTTTTTTATCTTCATCATATAAGTTAATTAAATAATAAATGACAGATTAGTTGATAAGGAGGGCGAGATGCTCAATCAAAATAAACCATCCTTAGCTTTATTGTTTTCTCAATTGGGGTTAGCTAGCAGTCCAGCTGCGATCGAGTTATACGTGCGTACGCATCAGCTTGCTGCAAGTGAAAATTTACATGATGCGCCGTTTTGGAATAAAGCGCAGCGTGATTTTCTAATCAGTCATTTAGTACAAGATGATGATTGGGCTATTTGGATTGATGAGCTGAATCAACAGTTGCATATGGATGCATATAAGCTGCAGCCAGCATAGATTTCATTTCTCCACAAATAAAAAACACCTCCTCAGAGGTGTTTTTTTATTTAGTGCAGTTTGCTTTGGCGTAATTCTGCAAACCAGTCTTCTTGGCGATATGGATTAAATGCAGGATGCTCAAGTAATGTGGTCAGTTTGAATTCTTGAGATTTGCAGTACTTATTTAACCAGTGGCGGGTTAATGCAGGTTCCTGTTTTACCGCAGAGGCATAGGCCAAGTAGAAGTAAATGTCGCCATGTTTAGCTTTGGACATCGGTTTCATAATCTGCTGGGTAATCAGGGCATAGCGCTGCTCTTGGGTAATTTCAAAAAATATCATATAAGCTTTGGCTAAATGTACAGACAAATTGATGTATAGCTCAATCGGCATTTCTTCAAATTCAATCCGGCTTTGCTCAAGTAGAACAATGGCTTCTTGCAGAAAATACACTTGTTCTTGATGGTTCTTACTTAAATTAACCAATTGCAGGCGTAAGTCTGCACGCTCAAGGGCAAGTTCAGGGCTGTTGCCTTGTAGAAATAATTGATCGGTTTCGCCAATACGCTGAATAATTTTATGACTGTTTTGACGCATCGGGTACATCCTCATCTATGAATGACTCATATATGAGGATAGTTTAAGGGATTTAAAGGAGGAATCTCGAATTACCACATCGAGTTGTCATTACGTAGCCAAGCCGTAATCGATAAACGTTGATGTTTTGCTTCGAGTACCTCGTGTAATAGGTCACTTTGGAATAACGCAATGCGATTCGGTTTAGGTTCTAAAATATGCCAAACATCATTCTTATCTTGTAAGCGCAATTCACCGCCCCAGTCGGCTTGCCAATATTCATGCAAATAATAAACCGCTGAAATGACACGTCCATTTTTGCCTTGAGGATTATCTTTGTGTAGTGCATAAAACTCACCTGCGTTATAACAAGCAAAATGTGCTTCGACTTCGTGAATGTTAGAAAAAAATGCGCGATTAAATTGTTCTGATAAATGTTCTAAGGCTTGAACGTGTTCTTGTGCGACATCTAATGTGTCGTTAATCCATAAAATATGATCACTTCTAATTTTACTGATGACCCCATTTTGTACGGCTGCATCCCTAAATTTATTTAAATTTGACATACATTCTTCAACAAGTGCATGTATATATTCAGCAGGATAAGCGTCATCAATAATGCTAAACCCGTGTTGATCTAAATCATCGAGGATTTGATCAACCGGCCAAGACTTTGGGAGAAAGGCTGTTTCCATATACGATCCATAAAGTTGCGGAAAAAAAGGTGACGTATTCTAGAGCAAGAATAGCATCGGAATGAAACTATTTTTCATGCTAAAATGTCCGTTGATATTAGGAATTAAAGAAACATGAATTACCGTCACCATTTCCATGCAGGCAACTTTGCCGACGTGATGAAGCACGTTTTGCTGCTTCAGTTATTAAGTCGACTGAATGCAAAAGATAAACCTTATCGCTATGTAGATACACATGGTGGTGCAGGTAAATATGATCTTTCGACCTCTGAAGCACAGAAATCAGGTGAGTTTTTAAATGGTATTCATCGTTTAGTTAAGCTTGATGATTCGATTAAACGTAATGCACCTGAAGGAGTTCAACAATATTTAAAAGTTGTTGAAAAAATGCGTGAAAACTTTGGCAAAGGCGCTTATCCAGGCTCTCCGTGGTTCGCACTTGAAGGCATGCGTGAAACTGATAAGGCAACGATTTTTGAAATGCAGCGCGATGTATTCCAACAATTGCGCCACAATATTTTTGATAAACGTGCAGGCTTGCATGAGCGTGATGCTTACGAAGGTTTACTGGCTGTAATTCCACCAAAAGAAAAACGTGGTTTGGTCATGATTGACCCGCCTTACGAATTAGAACGTAAAGATTTTCCACAGCTTGTAGAATTGTTGGTGGCTGCTTATAAAAAATGGCCGACAGGCGTTTTTGCGGTATGGTATCCAATTAAAGACCGCGCGATGATTGAACGTTTTGAAAAGAAAATGTACAAAACCGGCATTCGTCGTCAGTTGGTTTGCGAAATTTGTGTATGGCCTGATGACACTCCAGTTGGTTTGAATGGTTGTGGTTTACTGGTGATTAACCCACCTTGGAAATTCTCTGAAGATGCGGACGAAGCATTACAATGGTTGTTCCCACATCTTCGTATGAATGAAAATGGTGGTCACGCAGCTGTACGCTGGTTGGTTGGCGAATAATTTTAAACTTGAAAAAGAAAGGTCACAGTTAGGATCGAACAATGACAAATACAAATAAACCTGAGCGGGAAATTTCCTCAAAGGATGAAAATGCTTTTGATGGCATTACATTTGAAGTTGAAGAAGAGGAGCATACCCATGAAGGGCATAAAGTGAAACGTCGTGGGATCTATCTGTGGCCAAACTTGATTACAACTGCAGCGTTGTTATCTGGCTTTTATTCAATAATTGCCAGTATGAATGGTGAGTTTCAACAAGCCATTTATGCCATTTTCCTTGCAGCATTATTTGATGGTTTGGATGGACGTGTCGCACGTGCTATCGGCGCACAAAGTCCTTTTGGTGAACAGTTTGACTCCTTATCAGACTTGCTAGCATTTGGTGTTGCACCTGCCATTTTAATGTATAGCTGGAGTCTAAATGACTTAGGCCGTATTGGCCTTGCAGCATGTTTTGTTTACACCGCATGTGCAGCCTTCCGTTTAGCACGTTTTAACGTACAAATCGGGGTTGTCGATAAACGTTATTTTATTGGTGTTGCAAGTCCACTCGCAGCCGTTATGATTATTTCATTGGTATGGGTAGGTATGGATATCCCTGCGGTCTTCGACTTACGCGAAACAGGTATTCAGATTTTTAATGCGGTAGTGATTATTGCAGTGGGTCTATTGATGATCTCAAATGTAAAATACTATTCATTTAAAACTGTGGATCGTCGCCGTGTTCCATTTGCGGTATTACCAATCATAGTCTTCATTTTAGCTGCTGTAACGTATAATATTCCAATGGGTATTTTAATTATTTCAGTAATTTATGCATTATCTGGCTTTGTCACAACCTTAATGGCAAAAAAGGCTGAAGCATGAGTTAAAACATGAAATAAAAATGAAAAGGAGCTTGATATGCAGATATTTCAAGATTTCTTGGATCAATCAAGACGATTGAATCAAGCTCCAGATTTACAACATAAAAAAATAAATCTACATGCGCCGAATACGTCTTATCCTTCAGTCCATTATGGACTTTGTCTACCGAATCTTCCTGCGCCCTTACATTATCTTAACTTTATGAGTTGGCTTGGGCAGCCTCAGATTCCCGCTTTTCAAAATCCTGCGTCCATTCAACAAGACGAACTCAATACAGCCACAGTATTGACCAGTGTGAGCGGTCATATGGTTGGGCAATTACAATCATATTCCATCAAAGACGACTGTGGTCTGAGTGATACCGTCTTTAAATTTAGAGATAAAGAGCAGATTGGTTGGGATGGAGCAGTATTTCAAATCCATCGAGAAGATACTGAACTCAGTTTAGATTTGTCCGTGCAAACAACCGATATTTCTTCGTGTTTAATTAAGTTGAGATTAGGTCTAGCTGAATATTGGTCGGTGATGTGCCAATGTGAAGGGCAAATCAAATTTCAGGGCCAGATGTATGATGTAAATCAGTTGGCGGTTTTGTCTTATGCACAAATACGCAAGTTCCCATATTTACCTTTAGCGTTTTATACCCATCAGGTGATTAACCTTAGTCGACAACGTCAAATTATCTTTATGCAAACGCGAGACCGTTATAACAATATTTTGAGTTCACGTTTATATCTAAGAGATTTAAATCAGCAGCAAGTGTTCATGGCGGATCAAGGCGTGTTCTTTAAAGTCATGCGCGTTTATCCTGTGGTTAAAACACCGAATTTGCAAAAAATGTATTTGCCACGTGAATTTGAATGGATTTACCAAAATGACAAAATGAAAATACATGTACAAGCGCAGAGCCGTGGGGATTTTAAATTTGGACTCGGCGCTGGCTATGCAGGAAGCTTTAACTATCAAATTAAAATTAACGACGAAATCGAGTGTGGGGAGGGTGGCTACTGTGAATATGTAGATTGTCGAGCTTTAAAATGGCAAGAAAAGAATGAAAAAGATAAATTAACGGACAAATATGGAAATATTGTCCCTTTTATGCTCAAAAAATAGTAAAAAAACTCAATTTAGTAGAATAAATAAACAAACGTAATGAAAAATTAAAAATAAATGGAAAAAGGTGTTGCGTTGGATCAGAAATGCTGTAGAATGCACATCCATCGGCGGTGATGAAGATTAAAACTTCTGATAAAACAATGACTTGGTTGACTTGGTTGAATTGGTTAAGTTGGGTTTTATTTTTTAAGTTTAAAAATAATTTGAATTACTGGTTGACTCTTTAGAAATAAAGAGTAATATAGCCGACCTAGCTTGCTGGTGACGAACCAACAAGAAGATCATTAAGAGATTATGAAGAACAACTTGTGTGGATTTTTACTGATTGATTGATCGAAATTATTTTCATTGATTGATGGTAGAAATTACTCGAAGTTTATTTGAGCAAATTTTTGTCAGTAATTGATGAGCCAAGATTGGCACCCTATAG